>NZ_BAAGIR010000029.1:0-21706 GCF_054658155.1 Alkalibacterium sp. m-11 | reverse complement strand
TCGGTCATGACGATGCCCTTAAAACAGCAGCTAGCCGAAAGGCTTACTGGCGAATTTCACGAACTGAAATCATACACCGAGCATTAACAAATAAAAAGTTCGTAGAATGGGGATTAAGAGATTTAATCCATTTGTACGAGCGATAGAGATATTTAAATTATTGAACCGCCGTGTACGGAACCGTACGCACGGTGGTGTGAGAGGACGGTAAATTAATTATTTACCTCCTACTCGATTATATTAGAGCGGTGGTGAGACGGGTCGAGGGGGGAATGGTTCACATATGGAGATATGGACCATTCGCTGCCGGATAAAATCGGTTAATAGATCATAAACGAAGATATGGTCCATTCGGCCTGAAATTTTTTGCGTGAATGTACCATATATGAATTTTATGACCCATTCGCAGACCAGAGCGCCACTAGATCAATCACAAGACTAGTGAGAGTCGCCAAATCATAGAAAGAGTCCGCACGGAATAGGGGGGGTACTCGCTATAACTCTTCTTAAAGCAGGGAAATTAAGGTAAAATAAGGATGTACTTATATCGACTCGGGTTATCAGGACCGGTTCGATATATGGTAAACTGTTAAAAAGTTCAGTTCCATGAGGAGAAAAAATGAATCCACTGTTTAAATTTATATTGAGGCTGGCCTCTTCACCAAAAATAGATATTCAAGAGGACTACCAGACCATCCGGCGCATGCAGAGATTGTTTTCTAAACAGCCTAAGCCGACCTACCGGATTATGGATGAGAGAATTTATGCGACAGCAGATGATCACGAAATACCTGTCAGGATTTTCTATCCTAAAGAAAAGAAGTACGATGAGCCGGTGATCTATTTTCATGGTGGGGGCTGGGTAATCGGAGATATCGAGACATACACACGTCCATGTGTGAATCTGGCGGACAGCATGGGGCGGATCATCTACTCAGTCGATTACAGGCTCGCACCGGAACACCCGTATCCGGCAGGTCTAGATGACTGTCTGAGAGTGGCTGAAGTGCTGATGACGAAGCTGGATGAGAACGAACCGGACTGGATCCTAATGGGAGACTCTGCAGGAGCCAACTTAGCAGCTGCCGTCTCACTGTTGTTGAGAGATAAAAAGAAGCGTCTGCCTTCAAGGCAAATCCTCATTTATCCAGTGACGTACTGGGATCACACCGAAGCATCGCCGTTCGAATCGATTCGGACCAATGGCTACGATTATGGCCTGACCATCAAGAAAATTCAGGAGTATATGGAACTATATGCACCTGACGAAGATATACGCAAGAGCCAGACGATTTCACCACTGATGGCTGAGGATCTGTCGAATCAGCCTGATACGCTGGTCATCACCGCAGAATTCGATCCGCTTAGGGACGAAGGGGAGGCATACGCCAGAGCTCTGGAAGAAGCAGGCAACACCGCTAAAATTCATCGGGTCAATAACAGTGTACACGGGTTCATCACTTATCCTAAATTCACTGAACCGGTCGAAGAGACCTTTGCAGCAATCGATTCATTTTTAAATCAATCATAAGGAGGAGGCAGAGGCATGGAAAAGAAAAATTGGGTCAGACTGGACAATGCCTCGAATATCTTTTTAGCTGCACGTACGGATGTGGATACTAAAGTCTTTCGTTTTACGGCACAAATGTCTGAAAAAGTTGATCCGGCCTCCCTTCAGAAAGCACTGATCAAAGTTTATGAAGGCTACCCGCTCTTTCAGAACGTCATGAGACGGGGGATTTTCTGGTACTATCTGGAACACACTGAAAAGATTCCGTATGTCCAGCCTGAAACCATGCCGCCCTGTACGGCCATTTATCATTATGACCGGAAAGAACTGCTGTTCAGGGTGATTTATAATGAAAACCGGATCCACATTGAAGTCTTTCATGCATTGACTGATGGAACGGGAGCGATGTGGTTCTTCGAAGATCTGATTACAGAATATACGCGCTTAAGACATCCGGAAGCCTTTGGAGAAAACTCTGAACGAACGCCTCGACAGAAACAGGATCTGGAAGACAGCTTCAACCGCTATTTCAGAAAGAAAAAGAAGAAGCGTGAGAACGTACCTACTCGGGAACCGTTTGAAGAAGCGTATAAGGAAGCGGACAACATCGAGAAAAGTCTTCAGCCGTATGAAGAACAGACTGACTATTCAAATGTACACAGAGTTAAAGGCACAATCACACCCGATCACCGCCCGCGTATTATTGAGATGACCACACAGGTCAAAGATGTACTGGCTCTGTCGAAGAAACACAAGGTATCACTGACCTTATATCTGACGGCTATATTTATGATATCCGTCTATGAATCGATTGAGGAGAAAAAAGAAGAGGACACCGTCACTGTTTCGATACCAGTCAATTTGAGACAATTCTATCCGTCTTTTTCAGTCAGAAATTTTTTCAGTACGACTTTGATGGCGTATACCTTTAAAAAGAATCAGCCATATAATATCGAAGACATCTGTCAGGAAATCGATAATCAGCTGAAGAAAGAAATCAAACCCGAAGCTATTGAGAAACGTCTTAAACGGTTCATCGGCTTTGAATTTCATCCGGCCATTCGTGTCGTGTTTAGGCCGATCAAGGACCTGGTGCTAAAATGGGTCAGCCTCTATACGAACCGGAAAATAACGGTAGCGATGTCCAACCTTGGGAAATTGTCACTCCCTGAAATGGTTGAACCATACGTGGAGAATATCAATTTTTACACGGCAGTCGTCAGACCTCAGTTCTGCGTAAACAGTTATAAGGATAAACTCAATATTCTGTTCACCAGTCCATTCATCGAAACGGATATTCAGAAACGATTTATCAGATACCTGTCCAGCGAAGGGCTTGATATCCAGCTGGATGTCAACAAGGTAACAAGAGAGGAGTTTGAGTGATGAAAAAGTGTCCTGAATGTCAGGTCGATGTGCTGGATAATTGGAATGCCTGTCCGTTATGCGACACACCATTGATTGAATCAGGAAAGAGAAGCCCGTCTACATCTTTCCCGGAAGTCGGTCTGAGGTTCCAGAGGAGAAAAGTCAAGCAGTCACTGACGCTAGTGTCATTACTGGTCATTTTGATTTACTTCATCAGTCAGTCGATCTGGCGCTTCCGCTTTTTCGGACTTGAGTTCGTGCTATTCGGACTGATGGTCACCTGGATGATGGTGCTGGTCCTGATCAGAAAGCGGCGGAACATCGTAAAAGGAATCGTCTACATTCTCTTTCTCTTCTCTCTATTAAGCGTGCACTTTGACTATATCCTCGGCTGGCTCGGCTGGTCACTGACCTTCGTGATACCGATTCTGTGTATCTCTGCCCTGCTGGCGATGTTTGTGGTGATACAAGTCGTCAGGCTACAGGCAGGCGACTATATTCTGTACCTTCAGCTGGCAGCCTTAGTAGGCTTCATCCCTTTCCTTTTCATACAAATGGATTGGGTCGTCATCGATCTGCCCAGCTGGCTGTCTGTTCTGTTCAGCTTCATCATGTTCTGGTCTGTTCTGCTTCGCCACGGCAAAGACATCAGGAATGAACTGAGCAAGCGAATGCACGTATAAAATGAAAACTAAAAAAAGATCCCGACGCTAGTCAAGCGTGCGGGATCTTTCGTTTAGCAGCTAACATTGCTTTGGAATGGCGTTTATTCTTATACATGGCTGCGTCGGCCTTATTCAGCAGGTCCTGTACGCATTCACCATCTTTAGGGTAGTAGGCAAAGCCGACACTCTGCGTGCAGACGATTTCTTCTCCATCAATGAGGTAAGGTTTGTTCAGCTTGTTCAGGAGCTGACTGGCCCATCTCATGGCGTCATCATAGCTATCGAGATCATCAATCAGTACAGTGAACTCATCCCCGCCTAGTCGTGCAGCACAGTCATCTTTCTTGACCATCGAAGCAATGCGTCTGGCTACCTGAGCCAGCAGCTTATCTCCAAATGCATGACCATAGTCATCATTGACGTCTTTGAAATTATTCAGATCCATAAAGAGAAGCACAAACTTCTTATCGTGCATCTTAGCATCCTCTATAGATTTCTGAAGAACTTCTTCGAAACGGATGCGATTGGCCAGGTGAGTCAGATGGTCATGGAAGGCCATATACTTGATCTGCTCCTGATTGATCTTGTTCTCCGTAATGTCTCGCGCAATGGCGTAGACGCCAATAACTTCTCCATCTACCTTGATCGGCACATGGGTCACACCAAGGTAATAAAATTCGTTGTCTGTATTGCTGAGAGGGAGTTCATAATTTTTGAAGATGCCTTTTTTAGCGTTATTAAAATGTCCTTTGACCGTTTCCTGATAATCGGCATGTATAGTGTCAATCAGTGAGTGTCCGATAAGTTCTTCCCTTGTTTTGCCGAGAATTTCAGCCCCTTTTTCATTGACACTCAGGACTGTACCGTCAAGTGTGAATGAAAAGGCTGCGTCAGGATGATGCTCGAACAATGACCGGTAACGTTCCTGACTGGATTGAAGCTCATCAGTGTTCTTTAAATATTTTTGAAGTAGGCGTCTATTCTCTGACAGAAGGAGAAACTGCCGGGCTATGACAAGCATAATGGACAACCCTACACCGATAGTAATGGCATTAGCCCCGGTGGTTGTAAATATCATAAACAGATACAGCGAAGTCAGTCCGAAGAAAGGAAAGAGGATAGCGAACAGCATAGGTTTCGTTCGAATGACAGCTTTCTTCCTCAGCTGGATCGATGACTGATTTTTCTGAAGCAGTCCGGTAAAGCCGACAAGCAGGACGCCTAAGATAAAGAGTGGATCAGTCCAGGATCCGGAGTCGTAAGTTTCAGTGGTGACTAGATAGACGAAAGCAGTATCTGCGACAATATAAGTAAATAGACCGGCACCGAAAAATAGAATCAAGTCATTCGAAAAGAGTTGTTTACTTGAGAAAATCACCATAAGCAGGCAGAAAGCCAGCGCCAGATCACCGATTGGATAGGCAAGCGATACAACTACGGCTAGAAGAGAAACATCTCCTGCTAAAATGATCGGGTTTAATAAAAAATACCAGCTGAGGGTGGCGTAAATAATCATAATGAAAAGAAAATCGAAAATGTAGCGGGTCAGAACAAGTTTTGTCTTTTCCTTGTATAGTTTGAATCCGAAGGCACTAAGGTAGAACAGCGCATTAAGTATATAAAAGAGATCAGGGGTTCCTGGGTAAGGGACTTCGATTCTCAGGACACTCTCGTAAAGTATCCAGGAACATTCAGCCAGGAAATAACTGAATGTTCCTAAAGTGATCAGGAACCAGAATGGCTTGTCTGGCTTCTCGGCAGTTTTATAGGCCTGAAAAAGCCAGATGGATGGGACTGCTGATCCAATCAGAGACAGGGTATTCCCACCCCAGGTAAGTAGGTAAGCATTGTCTTGAAAAAGGAAAAGCCATAGATAGTAGAACAGCGTAAATGCAAATATAAAAATTAATCCGTAAACATTCTTTTTCTGAATAGGCATGGTAGTTCTCCTTAAGTAATAAAGCACATGATCAGTTTATTAAGGCAACTGAATCAGCAAGGGACTGTGAAAATGTCTGGATATTTGATTAGATAATTATGAATATTCATCCTGTTTAAAAGTATTATACTATGTTTGCAAGGTAGAACATAGCAATAAGTGAATAAAAAAGAGAGTGATATAAAATATTCCATATAATCATACGAATTAAGTAGACTAAATTGAACAAAAACATAAAATTAAGTAACGTTAGTATGAATAAATATCACTTGCACATGTATAAAAAAGATTTTTTAATAATTTTTATGCAGTTAAATGGGTATTATCAATTATATTTTAAATTTACTCTTTTATTACCTAAAAATCGGCCTATCAATTTATATTTTTGTTATGTGAGGATGACTAGTGACTCTTATTCATTGTAAGTGACCGTTGAGCTCAATTATAATGGGAGAAAGACCGAGGAGAGGTGATGAAATGACTAGTATATTACTATATGTATCAGGTGTGGCTCTAATTCTGTTCACGATCACAGATATGATATGGACCACCCTGTGGGTAGACGGTGGAGCGGGACCCATGTCAAAGAGGATAGCTCGATCGACGTGGAAGATTACCAGGAGAATAAGTAAGAATGAGAAGGGCTTGTTTAATATCATCGGTCCGCTTATTCTCGTTCTGACCCTTCTCAGCTGGGTCCTGCTGCTTTGGATCGGTCTTACTCTGTTTTTTTCAGGAGATTCGGAGTCTATTGTCCAGACGACGTTTGAAGGGCCGGTCATGTGGTACGAACGTCTCTATTTCACAGGGTTTACATTATTTACTCTCGGGGTAGGGGACTACTCTCCGCAGCCCGGATTCTGGCAGGTCATAACAGCCTTGAATTCAGGAATAGGCATTCTTTTTCTGACCTTAGGTGCTTCTTATGTCATTTCAGTTGTCAGTGCAGTCGGCAAAAAACGTGCACTGGCCCAGACGGTTACTGGGCTGGGAATGGACAGCTCAGAAGTCATGCGGAAGGCCTGGAGTGGGGAAGGTTTTTACCAGCTTGATCTGTTTCTAATGAATGCATCTTCACAGATCACGGAACTGACCCAGCAGCATC
Organism: Alkalibacterium sp. m-11; assembly: GCF_054658155.1. NCBI lineage: Bacteria > Bacillati > Bacillota > Bacilli > Lactobacillales > Carnobacteriaceae > Alkalibacterium > Alkalibacterium sp. m-11. Next base: position 15,119 of record NZ_BAAGIR010000029.1, on the reverse strand, counting down.
AGGCCTACCCGCTCCTTCATTACTATCACAGTCAGAAGCCCCAGGAATCATCGGCGGTGGGCATCGCCATCCTGGATGATGTACTGACAGTGGTTCATCATGGTTTGGCTGATAAAGGAACGGTCAACATGATGCTGATCAGTGAAGCCAGATCCAGCGTCGAAACATACCTTGAATCGATGACCTCTGCCTTTATTGAGGAAGCAGAAAATGAACCCCCTTATCCAGACTGGACAGAATTAAAAGAATTGAAGCTGCCGTTAGTTGAAGAGAAGAAATTCTCTGAGAGCATTCAAAAGGTCAGTCATCGGAGACGAAAGTTTCTGGGAGCAGTCGAGGCGGACAATCATAAATGGCCCCAGCAATAGCCAATGCGAAATAAATAGACCCCCTTCGGCAAAAACTGAAGGGGGTCGTTCTGTATACAGGAGCATTTTGAAAAGTTATCAATTGAGTAGAATCGTTCGGTTTATAATGTGTTTATACAGCCCGCTCTTGCTGAGCTGACAGTCATCCGAGAATAGGCAGACGATTCAATAAGGGTCAGACTGCCAGTGGATAGTCGACGCTGTTCATATGTGTATTTAAAAAATGCTTGATACGGGTACGGTACATCTCTTTATCCGTCACATATGCATAACCATGCTTTGCACCAACAGCTATATACAGCTCTTTAGGGCTTTTCGCTGAGTGATAGAGTTCATAGGCCATATAGGTGGGCACAAAGTCATCTTCATCTCCATGTATGAATAACGTTGGAATAGAGGATTTTTTTACCTGTTCTTCAGGACTGGCTTCACCGAACCAGTAGCCGGCTTTGACTTTTGTGATGAGGCTGGTCATCGGAATGAACGGGTATTGAGGCAGTTTGTACAGGGTTTTCAGTTGATGAGCCATCTCTTTGGTCACCGAACTGTAACCGCAGTCTTCAATGACAGCTTTGACATTGACTGGCAGCTGCTCGCCGCTGACATTCATAACAGTCGCCGCCCCCATGCTTAATCCAAAAAGAACGATTTCAGTTTCTTCGCCAAATTCATCAATCAGTTTATCTATCCAGGTAATGTAATCCTTACGTTCATGCCAGCCAAATCCAATGTAATCTCCTTCGCTGTCCCCATGCCCTCTGGCATCAGGAAGAAGAAGGTTGAAACCTAAATCGAAATAAAGTTTAGCCCAAGGCGCCATGTCCTTGTTGCTTCCACTATATCCATGAGCGATAATAGCTATTCGTTTCGTAGGCTCCTGCTGGGGAATGAATAGTCCTGAAAGAGTCAGTTCATCCGTAGACCGGATCGTCAGAATCTTTTTATCTACTGTATTATACCATTCTTTTTCCTCTTTCCAGGGGTCATCAGCCTGGATCTCATCCATGCTGAACTCATCTACAAATTCTTTGTGGTTGATTCCTACAGCTTTTTTATAAAAAAAGGCACTTGAATAAGCCAGAGCTGCAGCCGTCAGCCCCAAAGCTCCAAATAATCCCCACTTCAAAGATTTCTTCATTTTATTCCATCCTTCCTTTAAGTACTCTTACTTTATATTGTACATCATAGTCAAAAAAATTGCAGACAGTTTATGTTAAGGGGGTTGACAGTGCTCAAACTAAGATGATAATATACCCCATAGGGTATAAAAAGAAACAAATAAGGAGGAACACGAGTGTTTGGATTATTCAACCGGTCAGCCGCTATAAGTGCTGATCAGCTAAAAGCAGAAAGAAACAATCAGACCAAGATTATAGATGTGCGAATGCCTGGAGAATACCGTGCAGGGCATATACCTGGAGCAAAAAATGTTCCACTGAACAGAATTGAAGGATACACGGGGGATAAGGATGAAAAGGTCTACGTCATCTGCCAGTCTGGAATGAGAAGCAAGCGAGCGGCATCCATTCTAAAAAAGAAGGGCTATGATGTCGTGAATATCCGCGGGGGCATGATCCAATGGAATGGACCTGTCAGAGGAGGAAAACAGTAAATGGAAAAAATTATTATAGTAGGCGGGGTAGCTGGAGGAATGTCTGCCGCTACACGTCTACGCCGGTTGAAAGAAGAAGCTGAAATCATTATTTTTGAAAAGGGGCCGTATGTATCTTTTGCCAACTGCGGCCTGCCGTATTATGTCTCTGGTGAAATATCAGAAAGAGACAAGCTCCTGGTTCAGACTCCTGAGGCTCTCTATGACCGGTTCCGTCTGGATGTCAGGCCGGAGCATGAAGTCCTGTCGATCAATCCTGAAGAGAAGACTGTAACGGCAGTCCATCATGGAAAACAGATAACTGAATCATATGACAAGCTGATCCTGTCACCTGGAGCGAAAGCATTTATCCCACCCGTTGATGGGTTGGATGAAGCTGAGAATGTCTATACGTTGAGAAATGTGCCAGATCTGGATAAAATCATGAACCGGATCGATCAGGTCGATCCAAAAGAAGCGGTCGTTGTAGGCGCCGGTTTTATTGGCATTGAAATGGCAGAAAACCTGAAACACAGGGGCATCGACGTGACGATCATTGAGAAAGCTCCGCATGTCCTGCCGCCACTGGACGAAGAAATGGCAGTCTTCGTGCAGAATGAATTGAAAGAAAAAGGTGTCAAGGTGATTACTTCTCAGTCTGCGGTGGCGTTTAAAGAAAAAGGCCGGTTCATCGTACTGGAAGATGGAACAGAATTTAAAACAGATCTGACTATTATGTCAGTGGGGGTCAAGCCGGAAAGCAGTCTGGCTGAACAAGCAGGAATAAAGCTGGGCCTTCGTGGAGGAATCCTGGTTGATAACACCTATCAGACCAGCGTAGAAGATATCTACGCAGTCGGAGACGCAATCGTTGTTAAGAATCAGATCAGCCAGGAAGATGCACTGATTTCCCTTGCTTCTCCTGCAAACCGACAGGGACGTCAGGTTGCGGACAATATAGCTGGAATCAGTCGTGCGAACAAAGGAAGCATTGGAACAGCGATCGTGCGTGCCTTCGATATGACTGCCGCTTCGACCGGCCTGAACGAACGACAGCTCAGACAAGCAGGCAAAGACGTTGCCTCCGTGCATACATTGAGCAAAGACCATGCCGGTTATTATCCAGGAGCGACCGATATCACATTAAAAGTTATTTTTGATTCAGTCAGTGGTACACTGTATGGGGCTCAGGCAGTCGGCGTTAAAGGTGTAGACAAACGTATCGATGTTATTGCGACAGCCATCAAAGGAGGGCTCACTGTTTTTGATCTGCCGGAGCTTGAATTTACGTATGCCCCACCGTTCGGTTCGGCAAAAGACCCAGTAAACATGGCCGGATACGCCGCATTGAATATTATTGAAGGGTTAAGTGACTCGATTCAATGGCATGAGCTGAACCGTGAACTAAAAAAAGGTGCCATTCTTCTGGATGTCCGAACTGAATCAGAGCTGGAATCGGGCCGATTCCCGAATGCCCTCAACATTCCTTTGAATGACCTTCGTGACCGGATGGATGAGCTGGACAAAGAGCAGGAGTATATCATCAGCTGTAGAAGCGGACAGAGAAGCTATATTGGTGAAAGATTATTGAAACAGTCAGGATTTAAAGTAAAAAACCTGGATGGTGCATATGCACTTTATCAGGCAGTCAGACCGGAGAAATTGGAATATGTATAGATCAGTCAGCATGGATGAGTTTGGACAGAAACAGAAACGTGAAAATCTAAATATAATTGATGTGAGAGAAGTGGATGAATTCGCTGCCGGACACATTCCGGGAGCAGTCAGCATGCCTTTAAGCGGACTTGCACAAGAATTTAAAACCCGTGAACTACCCACCACTTAAATCCTCCGGATTTTGAAGTGGGGGCTTCCTACGAACTCCATTCTTGTCTGCACAGGTTTCATGCAGACAGAGGAATCGGATATGGGTAGGCTCAAAAGGCAGTCCCTGCCTCATAGGTTTTCTTTTACTTGGCTAACGCCAAGGAATACTCAGTAGGCTTGGTTGTCGCCTATATAGACTTGGTTATCGTCTATATATAAAGTATACCAAATGAGAATGACATTAACCACTTCAAGCTATCGCTTGACCGAAATTCATCTCCCACTTTCACTGGTGCTTCGCACCCATACGCTTAGAAGTGGGAGACTTCTTTCGGAATTACGTTAAAAAAGATAAGGAGTATCATGTCATCTGTCTATCAGGCGGACGTTCATCAATGGTGTGTGACTTTTTGGGAAATCAGGGGTATGATGTAGTAAACGTAATGGGCGGCATGTCTGCCTGGAGAGGAGACATCGAGTAATATGAAATGCGATAAAAGTATTTATAATCGGCTGAAACGGACAGAGGGACAGTTGAGAGGCGTGCAGAAAATGCTCGAAGAAGGCAAAGAATGCAGTGATGTCGTTACACAATTGTCTGCAGTTCGCTCCAGTGTGGACCGGATCATGGGTGTGATTGTAGCTGAGAACCTGAAGCGATGCCTGGAAAATCCATCAGCCAACATAGAAGAACAGGAAGAAATGATTCAGAAAGCCATTCAGCTGGTTGTGAAGAAATAACTTTTGCGCCATTCTACACTGAGTAGAGACCTGAAATGATCTTATTTTCACAAGCGTCATGTTTGCCTTTATTCTTTAAACCTGTTATCATTCATATGTATTAAGAAAGAATGATAGTAAGGAGAGGATTTTTATGTCAACGAGTAAAGCAATCAGATTAGGGGTGCTTTCATTATCAGCTTCTCTACTATTAGCTGCTTGTTATGATAACGATACGCAGGATACAACGCCTGTGGAAGATGATACGGAACAGACTGGTGACACGGATGCGGGAGATGATACTGCTGCAGATAATACGGGCGAAGACGATATTGATGATACCGCTGCGGACAATACATCCGATGATGAGACTGATGGTGCAGCTGACGATGCCAATGATTCTCAGGGGATCCAAGGAATGACGTTCTCTGTGAGTCTGGACGATGCGATCGATCAGTTCTATGAGACGTTCGGCAGTGAAGACATCAATATCAGTGAGATTCAGTTCAATTATGACGATGGACGCTACCTGTATGAATTCGAAGGCTGGGACGGCCAGTACGAATACGAACTGGATATCGACTCAGAGACAGGCGAAATTGTTCAGCAGGAACAGGACGATGACGATGATTCAGGAGACATATTAGATTTGGAAGGCATCATTTCACCAGAGGAAGCGATGGAAGCTGCACTTGATGCTTCAGGTTCCGGTTATGTAGAAGAATGGGGTCTCGAAGTAGAAGACGGCCGTACGATTTATGATATCGACGTCGAAGGCGGCAGCGACCAGCAAGTCGATGCTCAGACCGGAGATGTCCTTTAATTCAAATAGCACAACGATCAAGCACCTTTCGACTACGAGTTGAAAGGTGCTTTTTTAGAACGCATGTTCAAATCTCCTCAAGTGTGTTAAAGTTAAGAAAAGAGCAGAGGAGTTCTCATATGAACAAGCAGACGATTGTAGCAGACACAATAGATATGGTAAAAGAGAAACTGAACAATGAAGGGTCCGGACATGATTGGTATCATATTGAGCGAGTCTGGAAGATGGCTTCCAAGCTGGCAACAAAAGAACAGGCCAACAGTTATATAGTGGAGCTGGCTGCTCTGCTGCATGATCTGATTGATGACAAGCTGGTCAGCAGCAAAGACGAGGCTGTTCAAGAAGTTGAATACTGGCTTGAGGGGGCGGGTGTATCCTCATCAGACGCAGAACGGATCATGGACATCATCCAGACTATTTCCTTCAAGGGTGGAAATGGTCGGAAACTGACGACTCTTGAGGCTCAGATCGTTCAGGATGCAGATAGACTGGATGCAATTGGGGCAATCGGAATTGCCCGCTGCTTTACGTATGCAGGAAGCAAGGGAGACGTCATCTTCAATCCGGAACTGTCTGTACGCGAGAGCATGACTGAAAAAGAATACAGGGAAGGGCCATCGAGTGCGGTTCATCATTTCTACGAGAAGCTGCTTAAGCTTAAGGATCTGATGAACACCGAGACGGCAAAGCAGATCGCCGAAGAGCGGCACGCCTTTATGGAAGACTTCCTGATCCAGTTCTTTAACGAATGGGAAGGGTAAAATTCAAAAACTAGTCAGAAAAAAACAGCTGCCTGTGCAGACTCCAGAAAGTTAGATTTTTCAGGTCTAACTTTATTTGGTCACTATAGCAGGCAGCTGGTTTTATTATGCAGATTTTTAGAATGTCCCAACTTTTGTGACGAGTCAGTCTGTCAGCCCTAAGTGAAGGATGGTGCTGCAGCTGGCCTGAATGCCCCAGTAAAATTCTTTCAGTCCCAGGTTTTCATTGGGTGCATGATTATCTTCATCGACATTGGCATAAGGAACCGTGACAGACGGAATGCCCAAAATATCAGTGAAGACATACATAGGACCGGTGCCCCCAAGAGCTGGAAGGACAACTGGCGGGGTATCATAAGCCACCTCGACTGACTCGATCACTTTCTGTACGAGTGGATGAGACAGAGGCGTTTTGGAAGGCTTGACTGCACTCAGATTTTCTACTGACAAGCGGCAGCGGGAATCAAAGGCTGCCACATGCTTTTCAATAGCTTCATAGATGGCTTGGGGGTCCTGATTAGGTGCCAGGCGCATATCCAGTTTGACTTTAGCTTTTCCAGGAATGATCGTCTTTGTTCCTTCTCCTGTATACCCCGTTTCAAATCCTGCAATGGTAAACGTCGGTTTGAAGCATAAGTTTGTGTAGTATTCTTCTCCAGTCATATCGAGGCTGTCCAGACCGATGACTTTCGCTGTTTTTTCTGGATAGAAGGCCAAGCTCTTCAGATGTTCTGCTTCTTCTGGGGTTGGAGTCAGTACACCGTCATAAAATCCGTCTATCAGAACGTCTCCTTCTTCAGTGACCATGGACCGGACCAGATTTAATAGAGCCATGCCGGGATCAGGGGCAATGTTTCCCTTATTACCTGAATGGTTATCTCTATTGGCACCCTGAGCTTTCACTTCAACATAGAGCAGTCCGCGGTTACCCAGAGTCACTGAGGGCTGCCCGTCTCCTTCCATTGGCCCGTCTGCAGTATAGGCAATATCTGCTTTGAGCAGGTCCTTATGTTTTTCCGCAAAGGAAGCAAGATTGACGCTGCCTTTTTCTTCTTCTCCCTCGAAAAGAAATTTGACGTTGACCGGGAGCGAGCCATGTTCTTTAAGTAAAGTACCCACGGCTAGGATATGGGCGATCAGCTGACCTTTGTTGTCGCCTGTACCTCGGCCGTAAATTCTTCCGTTCCTAATTGTTGGCTCGAACGGATCGGACTCCCACAACTCAAGTGGCTCAGGAGGCTGGACATCATAGTGCCCGTAAAAGAGAATGGTGGTCGTATTCTCAGGATCGAGCAGTTCCCCGTAAACCACAGGGTGTCCACCGGTATCCATGAGCTGAGCTTTAATGCCATTCTCTGTCATCATATTGAGCAGAAGATCGGCACATTCTTTTACGCCTAAGTTAAGTGTGCTGATACTTGGCTGTCTTAGAAGAGTGAAAAGGGTGTCCAGGTGGTTATCTTTATTCTTATTGAGTGATGGTCTGATGTCTTGATAAACGGTTTTCCAGTCGGTCATGTATGAAGCGCTCCCTGTATTAGAATTTTACTAGAAAGATTGCTATATTTTAATAGTATACACCTTTTATTCATTTTAGGAAGGCTAAAATAAAAAGTTCCTTCCCGGAAGACGGAAAGGAATGGATCATCTATTCAATGGAATAAATGTTCTGAGCGTAAGGGCTGTCTGAATTTCTAAGAGATTTCCATTCTCTGCGAAGTAGCCATATGAGGAAAATAAGAGAAAGAATAAATAATGCAGAGTAGACGACATACTCAGTCGGCAGACCATCTCTCAACATTAAAAATTCAGCCTGAGCATCCGCAATTGAAACGGATGGAGCCAGAAATAGGGGGAGGATTACCAGCAGATTGTATAAAGCGTGAGCGATAATTGGATAGATAAGATTGTTGTATTTCACATAAGTAACTCCACAGACCAGACCAACGAGAAGTTGAGGAATGAACAGCGACTGCAGGTGAATAGCCATGAAGACGACTGAACTGAAAATAATCCCTTTGTTCACCCCGTATTTGTCGACCCATTTATTCAGCAGATACCCTCTGAATACAATTTCCTCTACAACTGGTGCGAATATGACGGCAACAATGAAGAGATAGAACACCGGAAGATCTTCTGAGCCAGTCAGTTCAAGAACATAAGGCACGATGCGGTCAAACAGTGTGGGAATAAATGTCAGAACAGAAACAAAGAAGTAGACAAATAAAGAAGCCACGACCGCTGTCAGAATGGTCCAGCCAGCCACTCGAATCATTGGAGAAACAGTCTTTTCATAGGGGGAAGACAGTGCTGCCACGGACAAGGACTGTTTTTTCATCTGACTTATCGTGATTTTATAAAGAAAGAAGTAAATCAGCCCATCCGTCAGCAGACCGATCATCGTGATGTGTTCGCCCATAAAGGCAACGAGCAGTACAGCGCCAAGAATGATTACACCAAGCGTGGCCAGAGCGATCCGCCAGATGATTGCCCATAAAGAAGCGCGTTCGAATGAAGTTTCATATGTATACATGTCATCAGCTCACTTTCAGTAAAATGAATAAGTAAACAGTAGCATATTTTAAAGATGATTGGTAATAGAAAGGAGTAAAGTTATTATTTTGTGCTAAACTATCACTAAATGACACATGGAGGCAGTTATGGAACCAATATTAGAAATCAGTCAGCTGACTAAATCTTTTGACGGAAAACCGGTACTGAAAGGCGTTGATTTTACAGTACATCCTGGAGAAATTATCGGATACATAGGGCCGAACGGAGCTGGAAAGAGTACTACGGTCAAAATTATTCTTGGGGTGCTGGAAAGAGACGGGGGAGAGATTCGACTCTTCGGGCAGCCAATAGACAGTCAGACGGTTACTTACAAATCACGCATCGGTTATGTGCCGGAGAATGCGGAACTTTACGAAACACTGACGGCTAAAGAATACCTGCTGTTCATCGGTGAACTTTACGGAATGAAAGAAGACATCATTCTGTCTAAATCAGAAGAGATGATGGATGCTTTAGGCATAAAAGAGTCACTGAATGGGCGTCTGGCTTCTTTTTCAAAAGGGATGCGTCAGAAAGTTCTGATTATTTCCAGCCTGCTTCATAATCCGGATATCCTCTTCTGGGACGAGCCGCTCAATGGGTTAGATGCGAATAGTGTACAGATCATAAAGGAATTATTATGGCAGCTGAAAAAAGAAGGCAAGACGATTTTTTATTCATCCCATGTGATGGATACCGTTGAAAAACTGAGTGACCGCATCATGATTCTGAATGACGGAGAAGTCGTTGCGGACGGCCCGTTTGAGGAGCTCAAAGAAGAGGCGGATGGCACTCTGGAGCAGCTTTTCAATACGTTGACAGGCTTTGACCAGCATGCGGCTCTCGCCGAACAGTTCCTCACTGCAATGAAGGGAGACGGTTCCAATGATGCGTGACATTCTTGGGCTGAAAAAAGGCGGGAAGACACCGGTCTATCTGCGGATTATAGATGTTCTCTCAGGAGTATATGAAAAGTTTGGGGTCGATTATCCTCAGATGCGCAACATTCTTTCTATGAAGATGACGATGGACGGCAGGCGAGAATCACCGATGCAGGCAGTCAGTTCAAACAGCCGGTCGGGTGAAGAAAAAAACCATTTTTTCTCCAGTTTGTGGGTCTACGCACTGATCAGTGTCTTTCTGCTATTCCTTTTTGCGTATGACAATTGGGTGTTTCAGTACACGACGTATTTCAGTTTTCTGTTCCTGATGACGTTTTCGACTCTTCTGGCTAATTTTTCAACTATTCTGCTGGATACAAAAGACTCAATACTCATCGGAACAAAGCCTGTAACCAGGAAGACGCTCGGAGCAGCTAAGGCTACACATGTAGGCATTTATCTTATTTCATTTACGATGGCCATCGGAGCGCCAGTGATTCTATTCACCTTCTACTTCAATGGCCTAATGGCCGGACTGCTGGTCCTTGTGCTTTCGCTGCTGGCTTCACTCTGGTGTCTGGGCATGACCCTTGTCGTTTACGCTACGATTCTTAAGCAGTTTGACGGCGAACGCTTGAAAAACATCATTGCCTACAGTCAGATCTCGCTATCAATCTTTATGGTAATCGGCTATTATTTAGTCGGCCAGATTTTTCAGATCATCGATCCGGAAACGCTGCTGGTTGAAATGAATCTGACCCTCGGCCACTCCGTTCTTTTCCCAATGTGGTTCGTGGCACCATTTGGACTGCTTCAGGAAGGCTGGACACTGACTTACGGCATATATACCGGCCTGCTTATAGTAGGATCCGTGTTACTTGTGATTTTATATAACTGGAGTACGGATAAAATTGAAAGCAATCTTCAAAAAATGAATGCTTCAAGTCTTAAAATAAACAAACGGTCGGTTCTGGAAAGAATCGCAGCTTCTGGATTATGCAAAGACCCTCTGGAGAAGGCCTACTTTCATTTCTCCTGGCAGCTGACAAAGACGGAGCGGGAATTCAAGACCCGTCTGTATCCGTCGATTGCCAGTGCGCTGGTCTTCCCGATCGTGTTCGTCTTCACGACACTGACTGGTGATCAGACTGGGGGACTGGAACAGAATCCCGTATCATTTCTGTATCTGCCCTATTTCACCTTACTGCTGATTCCAGTTCTGACAGTATCGATTCAGTTTTCAACTAATTACAAGGGAAGCTGGGTGTTCAATCTGACACCGCAGCAGTCTAGAGCCCCGTTCATGCGGGCAGCTCTCAAGGCGATGCTGGTAAAAATCCTGCTGCCGCTTTATCTGATAATTGCTGCAGTCGTCCTTGTGTTTTCTGGATGGGGCTATCTGCTTCAGATGATCAACGGCTTTTTGCTGATGAGTGTTGTCTTTTATCTGGAAGCACGCCGATCCGTCAAAAGTCTGCCTTTTTCAAGGAAGTATTCAGCGTCTGAAGCTAATCTGGGATGCATGGGCACGCTGATCTTTTTCGTGCCTGTCTTCATTCTTTCTCTAATAATGATCCTGAGCCAGCTCTTTATTCCTTTCGGTGAATGGATTATTCTAATTATCATGTCAGGCCTGACCATCTGGTGGATGACTCGAGGCTTCAAGGAGAAGAAGCAGGCCTGATCAGCAGGAGATGCATTTTACCTTTTTTTTACTGTGTAAGTAAGATACAATAAAATCAATTAGACTACGCTATCCAAGGAGATAATAATTATGAAACGTACTATATTAACTGGCGATCGTCCAACCGGGAAACTGCATTTAGGTCACTATGTCGGCTCGTTACAGAACCGAGTGTTGCTTCAAGAAGATGAACAGAATAATGTATTTGTCATGGTGGCGGATCAGCAGGCACTGACGGACAACGCTAAGAATCCCGAAAAGGTTCAGCAGAGCATTATGGAAGTGGCTCTGGACTACCTGGCTGTGGGACTGGATCCTGAGAAGACGACGATTTTCATTCAGTCTCAGATTTCTCAACTGCCGGAACTGACGCTTTATTATTTGAATCTGGTCACCGTAGCTCGACTGCATCGTAACCCTACCGTTAAGTCTGAAATTCAGGAAAAAGGCTTCAACGAAAGTATCCCTGCAGGGTTCTTCATGTATCCGGTGAGCCAGGCCGCAGACATTACGGCGTTCAAAGCGACTCACGTTCCTGTAGGAGAAGATCAGAAGCCTATGCTTGAGCAGACACGTGAAGTGGCACGCGACTTCAATCGGACTTATGGAAAAGATGTTCTGGTTGAACCGGATATCATCCTGCCTCCAAAAGGTCAGGGCCGTCTGGTCGGAATTGATGGAAAAGGGAAGATGAGCAAGTCTTTGAATAACGGTATCTACCTGTCTGATAGTGCAGATACCATCCAGAAAAAAGTCATGAGCATGTATACCGATCCGAACCACATTCGTGTGGAGGATCCGGGTCAAGTCGAAGGTAACGTTGTCTTCACGTATCTGGATGTGTTTGATGACGATAAGGAAAAAGTACAGGAACTGAAAGACCAGTACCGCGCCGGAGGATTGGGTGATGTCAAAATCAAGCGTTACCTGAATGATGTGCTTCAGGCCAAGCTTCAACCGATTCGTGAACGCAGAGAAGCATTTGCTGAAGATAAAGGAGCCATTCTGGATATGCTGAAATCGGGAAGCCTGAAAGCCGAAGCTGTCGCAGCCCAGACTCTGGATGAAGTTAAGGATGCTATGGGCATCAACTATTTCAAGTAAAGACTTGAAAAGTGACCCACAGGCAGGTTAATTCAAATTTTACTGAAGAAGTGATGACCGATGATTGAACTGAAACCTGTAGACAAACATAATTATATGACCGTAGTGGATCTGAAAGTGCATCCGCACCAGGAAGACTTTGTGGCCCCCAATTATTTGTCCCTTCTGGAAGCGACCTACGAAGAGGATAAATACCCGTTTGCCATCTATCAGGACGGAACTGTAGTCGGATTTTTGATGTGCAGCTACTATCCAGCTGATGATGCCTATCCGATCGACTCCTGGTGGCTGGAACGATTTATGATCGACAGGGACTACCAGGGAAAAGGGATCGGGAGAAAAGCGCTGGCTCTTTTTCTGAAAGAGTTCAAGCCTCACAGGCATGTGAGGGACCTGAGGATCGGTGCTGAACCGGACAACGACCTGGCGATTCGTCTTTATAAATCATTCGGCTTCAGGAAAGAAGGCATGGTGGAAGGCGAAAATGTCTATGTCGGTGAATGGAAAGTTTGAATAGGTAAATAAAGGATGCGTCTTCTTTTGAGACGCGTCCTTTTTGGTGTCAAGGAACAAAGCTCTGGCCATAATGACAAGCTTTTGGAAAGTGAAAAGACCCGCCGACTGGCGAGTCTTTAAATCATTAAAGGGCTGGTTCTGCAAAGTGGCGAATGATTCTCCGAGCTTGATCAGTACCAGTCTCTGCGCTGATCGCGTGCTCGAATCAGAAAGTCTTTCAGAGCTTCTTCATCATCTGCTTCTATAGCTTGTTTGAAGGTTTCCAGCTCGGCTTCAAATGACATAATCGACTGAATCAGTGCCTCTTTGTTATTCAGAAACAGTTCACTCCAGAGGCTGTCGTTGATATCGGCTATGCGGGTCAGTTCCTGAAAGCTGTTGCCGGCAAAGAGCAGTGTGTCGTCCGAGGCCTGGCTGCTGTTTACGACGGATACTGACAGGGCGTGCATCAGCTGGCTGACATAGGCAACCTGCTCGTCATGTTTCTCAGGTGTCACCCGAGTCAGCGTGGAAAATCCGGCATCCCGGTACAGCTGTTCTATACGGGTGAGGTTCTCTTCCTTGTTTTGAGGAAGGGGGGTGATCAAAGCATTCGCTCCTTTAAATTTATCTGCGGATGCACCGGCTATTCCTTTTTTCTCACTTCCACGCATCGGATGAGCAAAAATAAAGTCAACGTGATCTGGAAGGACGCGGGACGTTTCTTTAATAATAGAGGTTTTCACGCCGGTCACATCAGTGAGTACGACTCCCTGCTTGAAATAGGAACGGTACTGCTCTACAAAAGGTGCGATCTGGCTGGGGTAAAGGGTCAGCATGATCACGTCTGCTTCTTTCAAGCCTTCTTCCGGAACAGTCATGCCTTCGTGAATGATCTGTTCTTTCAGTGCATAGTCAATGGTCTGTTCATCGATGTCGATACCGATGATACGGTGATTCCCCTTGTTCATCAGGCTCATCGCAAAGGATCCTCCGATGGCACCAAGGCCTACAATTGCTAAATTCATCTAGGTGTTCTCCTTTGCCAAATGAAGTTCCAGAGCTTGTACGCCTAACAGATAGCTCGCTGGTCCGAAGCCTGACACCTGGCCGATGCAGGCGGGAGCGATCACAGAATCTTTCCGGAATGCTTCTCTGGAATGAATGGCACTCAGATGGACTTCGACTGTCGGAATAGACACGGATTTCAAGGCATCGTGAATGGCATAACTGTAATGAGTATAGGCAGCCGGATTGATGACGATGCCGTCAACCTGCTCATTCAATGCATCCTGTATTTTATCGACCAGTGCCCCTTCGGAGTTACTCTGGAAAAATTCATAGATATGTCCGTGATCAGTCAGATAAGTCTGAATCTGACGGTTGATCGATTCCATTGTTTCGTGACCGTAAATATCCGGCTCTCTTGTTCCTAAAAGATTAATATTGGGTCCGTTGATAATCCATATGTTCATGAGTGGTCTCCTTTAGTGTCAAGTTTAGTCAACTGATTCAGCACGTCATTCACCGTTTCTGAAAGGGACTGATCGTTGCGGACAGTTACATCTGCAAGAGCCTCGTAGACCGGTTGACGTTCTTCAAAAAGCGTATATAAGGCTTCCTTGCCATTTTTCAAAAGTGGTCTGTGTGCAGTTTCAATGTCTTTTACAATTAGATTTACCGGACGATCGATCCATACGATTACGCCCGCTTGTTTGAGCCACTTTTGGTTTTCTTGTTTCAGGACAGCACCTCCGCCAGTCGAGATCACTGTATCAGTGGCATCGGCCAGCTTGATGCAGGCGTCAGTTTCTAGAGATCGGAAAACCGCTTCGCCCTGTTCGAATAATTCCGGGATTGACTGCCCCACCTGTTTTTCTATAAAGTCGTCCATGTCTATAAAAGACAGCTTGAGGCGGCTGGCCAGCTCTTTCCCGATTGTCGTTTTCCCGCTGCCAGTCATGCCGATGAGGACAATGTTTGTCATATTATTACCCTTCTTTCCACTGGAGTAATTACCAATTTTTTTGTTTTTTCGTGTTGTTTTAATGCAACTATCGTTGCTCTATCAATTAAAATACAAAAAGGCACCTCTTCCCCCCTTAATCTGATAAAATGAAGTTCACTAAAAACAAACATTCATCACTTAAGGAGTGAAAAGAGATGCCTAATCTACTTCAGATTATCATGTATTTAGTTAATAAAATCAAGTGGCAAAACAGTTTGATTCAACTTTTAAACGATTATATTACTTGGCTTGAAGATGCGGGTGATCGACCACCTAAAGGGACCGATATCACAAAGCTTGATTA
>NZ_BAAGIR010000028.1:0-21965 GCF_054658155.1 Alkalibacterium sp. m-11 | reverse complement strand
GAGCTAAACACCGTCACATCCCATTACTCCCCCAAACAGGCAATATTCTAAAGAAATACTTGAGTCTATACCAATTACAAAATGAAAGACCACTATTTACAAATAGTCGTGGCGAACGTCTAACCAGGAAAGGGATTGGATATATACTGAATAAATATATTAATATCATTAGAGAAGAAACACCAGACAGGATTGAAACAAAAATATCTCCTCATATTTTAAGACACAGTAAAGCTACTCATTTAGTCAATGCAGGTGTTAGTATTTATAATGTTAGAGATTTTTTAGGTCACAGCTCAGTAGAAACAACACAAATATATTTAACATCAAGTCTAGAAATAACCCGAAGGGCAATCGAGGCAGCTTCAAATAAGATCGTCCATGATAGTAGTCACTACTACACAGCAGAAGAAAAAGCTGATTTATTAAATTTTTTAGATACTTTCATTTAACCATCTAATGTAAAGCAAATAACAGTTAATGAAGCATCCTCTAGTTAGCACCTGAGGGTGCTTTACATTATTTTCTACTTAACATTAAATTTGTAATGTGAAGATTTACATTACAAATTGTCGCATATTAAACGAATTGTGGTACCGTCAAAATAGGTGAACATATTTATATGGCAACGTAGCCAGGTATCACTTTTCATATCAAGCGTTGGTTCCACATAAGTGTATTGACTATAAGGAAGAGCTCCTACAAACAGATAGACAGTGGTTATTTCACCTGTGTCTGGATTTAATAAACTCATGGTTGAACCACTCCAGTCAACTTGAATTGAGACGCCAGGTTTATGTTTTAAATGATTCGTTAAGCGATATTGATCAATGTGCTTTTGATAATCTTCGCAAAACTTAGTATATCCAACTGCAATACCGTGGGTATTCTTACACTTATCCACGTACTCTTGCCATAAGAGCTTAAGGGTCACACCTACACCTTGAAGTTCCTTATGGACTTTTTCGTAGTCAGGAAGTGTGTATAAAACTTCTGACTGATGTCGTTCAGGGAAGAATTTTCGATACACCTCATTTTCAGATAGCTCTTTTATATCTTCGTAGGAGAGATTAAATCGATCTGCTCGTTGGAAGACATCACTAACTGAACTACGTCCTACTTTCTGTGTTTTAGCAATCATGTTTCGAGAAAAACCTTGATCTCGATACTGCATCACTAACTTCACTGGAATCTTTCTGGCCATAAAAATAGCCTCCTTCATGTATTTTTTAGAAGTTTTACCTTCTAAAATTACTATACATAAAAGAGACTAGTAAGTGGACTTGATGTGCGAATTGATTGCCTTGAAGTGCAAATTCGAGCAGATAACAGAGGAGGACTTGATTCGTGAATTGGTGGACTCGGATTGGATATTGATGGACCTGTGAGCGCGAAATAATCACTGGCTCCCCGTAGGGGAATCGCATCGGTCTTCTCGTAAAATAAATCTGAAAGATTTGGATTTAGAAAAAGATAAAGGACACTATTATAAAGAACGCTGGATCCATGAAAATGGATTAGAACAGCGATTGATTATCACTTTTTCTCCCAAGCATAAACGCTATCAAGAAGAGATTCGCAGAAAACAGATTGAACGAGCCATGAAGAAAGCCGATAATCCAAGTCAATTAAAGAAAAAACGTCCAACAGATTTCAAGAGTTTCTTAAAAGAGACCCATGTCACTAAAGAAGGCGAGATCGCGAAGGACTTTCAAGTCACAGTAGATCAAGAGAAGATAAAAGAAGAAGCGAAATACGATGGGTTATACGGTATCTGTACAAATGTATCGGGGGATTCAGAAGAGATACTTAAAATATCTCATCGCCGTTGGGAGATTGAGGAAACCTTTCGTATTCTGAAAAGTGAAATGCGTACACGACCGGTTTTTGTCCGAAAGGACGACCGGATTAAAGCACATTTCCTCACTTGTTTTCTTTCATTACTGGTTTATCGTATTCTTGAAAAAACATTAGATGAAGCTTATACCTGTCCTGATATCATTGATACACTGCGCAAGATGCGTGTGTTTGAATATTCAGGAGAAGGGTATATCCCAACCTATACACGAACGGATTTGACTGATCAACTCCATGAGGAGTTTGGGTTTAGAACGGACACTGAAATTATTCCTCAAAAAAGAATGAAAAACATTTTAAAACAAACGAAAAAACAAAAATAGTACGCACTTTTTCAACTAAAAAAACGACAAGAGAGCCTATACCTAAGGCATTCTTGTCGTTTTGACTGTCAAACTCGAGACTATACCATGTAAGAATAAATCCTGCAAGCGTTTTTTTGGGATGGTTTTGCATTACCTGATTTGAACACCTTTTTATTCTTAGATAGAGCCATAATTATTCCAGTCAATCCGCAACAAAAGCAACACCTGCCGGAACAATCCCTTTACTGTCCCGACAGGTGATCTAATTAATTCAGTCCAACACGTTCAAATATTTCATCTACATTTTTCAGATGGTAGTTATAGTCAAAGGCATCTTCGATATCTTCTGCATTCAGAATGGACATAATCTTCTCGTCCTCTTCAAGCAGTGGGCGGAACGCTGTCTGTTCATCCCAAGCAATGGCAGTTTTTGGCTGAACCAGGTCGTAGGCTTCTTCCCGGCTGAGACCTTTATCGATCAGCTTCAGCAATACACGCTGGCTGTAGATCAGACCAAGTGTCGCATCCATATTTCGTTTCATGTTCTCAGGGAATACCGTCAGATTGCGGACGATATTGGCGAATCTGTTCAGCATGTAATTTAACAGGGTCGTGCTGTCGGGCAAAATAATGCGTTCTGCAGATGAATGTGAAATGTCACGTTCATGCCATAAGCTGACGTTCTCGTAAGCTGTCACCATGTGTCCTCTGATCACACGCGCCAGCCCGGCCATATTCTCAGACCCGATTGGGTTACGCTTGTGCGGCATCGCTGAAGAGCCTTTCTGACCTTTAGCAAAACCTTCTTCCACTTCTCTTGTTTCCGACTTCTGCAGTCCTCTGATTTCTGTAGCGAATTTTTCAACACTGGTCGCGATCAGGGCAATAGCGCTCACATACTCCGCATGCAGATCACGCGGCAGGACCTGAGTCGAAATTTCCTGGGGACGCGTTCCCAGTTTGTCGCAGACATACTTTTCAACGAATGGAGGGATATTGGCAAACGTCCCAACTGCTCCACTGATTTTCCCGGCTTCTACGCCTTTAGCTGCGTGTTCGAACCGTTCGATGTGGCGTTTCATTTCTGAATACCAGAGCGCCAGCTTCAGACCAAACGTGGTCGGTTCAGCATGAACACCGTGCGTACGTCCCATGGTCACCGTATGCTTATGCTCTTTCGCCTTTTCACCGATGACTTCAAGCAGCTGCTGAAGGTCTTTTCTGAGTACATCGTTGACCTGTTTCAGCTGGTAGCCGTAAGCTGTATCAACGACATCCGTACTGGTCAATCCGTAGTGGACCCATTTCTTTTCGTCTCCCAACGTTTCAGAAACGGCTCGTGTGAAAGCGACCACGTCATGTTTCGTTTCTTTTTCGATTTCCAGTATACGGGCGATATCAAAAGAGGCATGCGCTCGGATCTTCTGAACGTCTTCTTTAGGAATCTCTCCCAGTTCAGCCCACGCTTCATCAGCTAGGATCTCAACTTCCAGCCATGAATTGTAGCGGTTCTCCTCTGACCATAATTCTTTCATTTCAGGTCGCGTGTAGCGTTCGATCATTATACCAGTCTCCTAATTCCAGATTTTCGTTTCTTCAATATCTTTCAGTGTCTTGTCAGTGTCAGCCGTCAGTATAGTCACATGCCCCATCTTTCGCCCGGTCTTGACCTCTTTCTTGCCGTAGTCATGTACATGCCAGGCTGGCTGACTGCTGTTCAGTTCAAGTGCCTGTTCAAAGTGCTCACCCAGAATATTGACCATCACAGCTGGCTTAAGAAGTTCCACTTCAGCAAGAGGATAGCCGCAGATCGCGCGTATGTGCAGATCAAACTGTGAGTCTGAGCAGGCTTCGATAGAATAATGTCCAGAGTTATGCGGACGCGGCGCCAGTTCATTGGCATAGAGCTTTCCTTCAGAAGTCAAAAAGAGTTCCACACCCAGGACACCTGATAAGGTCATCTTTTCAGCGATGGTTGCAGCAATCTGTCGTGCCTCGGCCATCACTTCATCTGACACGCGAGCCGGTACGATACTCTTAAGAAGGATATTGTTCTCATGGATGTTTTCTGAAACAGGCAAGGCAACTACATCCCCTGACGCATTACGAGCCACCATAATGGAGAGTTCCTTTTCAAATGACACCCACTCTTCAAGGACACATGTCCCTTTTTTTATAAGAGCAGAGGCTTCTTCAAAATCAGCATCCGATTCCAGAACGACTTGACCCTTCCCGTCGTAACCGCCTTGAACAGTTTTCAGGACACATGGATAGCCAAGACCTTCTATGGCTTTCTTCAAATTTTCTTCCGTTTCAATTTTAGCATAAGCGGCAATAGGAATCCCTGAATTTTCCAGAAAATCTTTTTCAGTCAGGCGATTCTGGGTATTAAGTAAAAGCTCGGTCCCCTGGGGAACTGCAATTTCCACTGCCTCAAGAACGTGTTCGATTGTTTCAGCATCGACATTTTCAAATTCATAGGTCAGCACATCGCTGGATCTGGCCAGTTCTTTCAAAGCATCCAGATCATCATAAGCTGCTTCAATATGCAGATCCGCGACTTGGGCTGTCGGACAGTCTGGAGTCGGGTCAAGCACAGCGATCCGGTAGCCTCTTTCCTTAGCAGAAAAAGCCATCATCCGTCCCAGCTGTCCCCCACCTATAATGCCTATTGTACTTCCCGGTCTGATCAGTTTAGACAAGTTCGTCACTACTTTCCATTACCTTCTGTTTCAAGGCTTCTCTTCTATTTTCGATTCGGTCGGCCAGTTCAGGCTGAAAGGCTCCCAACATCTGAGCTGCGAGGAGACCGGCATTCGTTGCTCCAGCCTTGCCGATGGCTACGGTAGCAACTGGAACTCCTCCAGGCATCTGTACGATCGACAGTAAGGAGTCCAAACCGTTCAGTGCCTTTGACTGAACAGGCACACCGATGACCGGTAATGTCGTTTTGGCTGCCAGCATTCCTGGAAGATGTGCTGCGCCTCCCGCTCCAGCGATGATCACTCTGATCCCCCGCCCGCGCGCTTCTTCAGCATAATCAAACATCAAGTCCGGTGTCCGGTGAGCGGAGACCACTTTTTTCTCGTAAGCTACCTCCAGTTCATCCAGCACCTCACAGGTATGTTTCATCGTCTCCCAGTCGGATGTGCTTCCCATGACGACCCCTACTTCAATTGCCAAATCAAACGCCTCCTAATAGTTATGGTTCCATTTTAGCTTATTGCTTATTCGCGTTTATAACCGCTCTGTTTCCGATGTCTTTCCTGTAGATATACTCGCTTGCATCTACGGCTTCAAGCGCTGAATAGACAGCTTCCTGCGCTTCTTCGATTGTTTCCCCAGCTGCTTCGACTAAATAGACACGGCCGCCGTTTGAAACCAGCTTTCCTTCGGTTTCTGATACGCCTGCGAAGTACAGGTTCATCTGATCGTCTATTTCAGGCAAGTCCAATGGTCTATATTTTTCGTAAGCTTCTGGATAGCCTTTTGAGGCAACTACCACCCCAAGACTGATGCCCTCCTGTTTCCAGACTAGACCGGGTTCCTGGTCATTAAGAATAGCTGAAATGGCTTCTGCCAGATCGGATTCCAGACGATTCATCAGCACTTGCGTTTCCGGATCTCCAAAGCGGGCATTGAACTCGATCGTTTTAGGTCCATCTTCTGTGGCCATGACTCCGGCATATAATATACCCGTAAAAGGCGTGCCGTTTCTTACCATCCCTGTCGCAGCCGGCAGGAGTATCTTTTCAGTCGCTTCTTTTACTACAGCTTCAGATATATGCTTAACTGGAGCATAAGCCCCCATTCCTCCAGTGTTCGGACCTTTATCCCCTTCAAGCAGGCGCTTATGATCCTGAGAAATCACCATCGGATAGACCTTCTCATTTTTAACAAAAGCCATAAGAGAAAACTCTTCTCCCGTCAGGTATTCTTCGATGACTACATGCGTGTTCTGGTCCCCGAATTTTTTATCCAGCATCATGTCATCAAGGGCATCAAGTGCCGCTTCCATCGTTTCAGCTACAACGACTCCTTTACCTGCGGCCAATCCATCAGCCTTGATGACGACTGGAATGTTTCCTTTTTCAATGTAACGTCTCGCTTCTTCATACTCCTCAAAAGACTGGTAGGCCGCTGTCGGAATAGCATTGGCGGTCATCAGCTCTTTAGCAAACGCCTTTGATGATTCTATCTGAGTCGCGGCTTTTGACGGACCGAAAATGGCGAGCCCTTCAGCCTGGAAATCATCCACGATTCCATTAAACAGGGGGATTTCCGGGCCAACGATGGTCCATTCAACACTTTCTTTTTTGGCAAAATCGATTAACGACGCATGGTCTTCCTGACTGATATTCAGCACGGTTATGCCGTCCTGACTCATCCCCGGGTTTCCCGGTGCACAGTAAACCTGCTCGACTTGGCTGCCCTCCAGCAGTTTTTTGGCAATCGCGTGTTCACGTCCACCTGATCCAATCACTAGTAACTTCACATGTTTCTCCCCTTTAAAATTCCTCAATATAATCTATGTATAAAACGAAAGAGAGGTTTCCCTCTCTTTTATTGATCAATGTCTAAAGTGACGCATTCCTGTAAAGACCATGGCGATGCCGTATTCATTCGCCTTGTCGATCGACGCCTGATCCTTGATGCTTCCGCCTGGCTGAATGATTGCTTTGATACCGTGCCCGGCAGCATATTCCACACTGTCATCCATCGGGAAAAAGGCATCGCTGGCCATGACCGCACCTTCTGCCTGCTCACCTGCCTGTTCAATGGCAATTTTGACTGCTCCGACCCGGTTCATCTGACCGGCTCCGATGCCTAAGGTCTGCTTGTCATTCCCCACGACAATGGCGTTGCTCTTCACATGCTTCACTGCTTTCCAGTTCAGTTTCAGTGCACGCATCTGGCTGTCAGTTGGTGCCTTGTCCGTAACAACTGACCATTCAAGAGCATCTTCTTCGTTGACCCAGTCCTGGTCCTGAACCAGCAGGCCGCCAAGAACAGTAACAGATTCTTTTCCGCCTTGTCTTGCTTCAGAGAAATCCAGTT
Source organism: Alkalibacterium sp. m-11 (assembly GCF_054658155.1). NCBI lineage: Bacteria > Bacillati > Bacillota > Bacilli > Lactobacillales > Carnobacteriaceae > Alkalibacterium > Alkalibacterium sp. m-11. The sequence goes on along the minus strand of NZ_BAAGIR010000028.1, from coordinate 14,745 downwards.
CAAGCAGACGGATATTTTTCTTCTTAGTCAAGACAGCCAGAGCATCCTCAGAAAAACCAGGTGCAATGACGATTTCAAGGAAGATTTTACTTAATTTGTCTGCAAGTTCAGCTGTGACTGTTTCATTGACTGTGACGATGCCACCAAAAATTGACACAGGGTCTGCATCGTAGGCTCTGTCAAAGGCTTCTTCAATTGACTCGCCGATGCCTATTCCGCAAGGGTTCATGTGTTTAAGTGCAACAGCAGCCGGTCCGTCAAATTCGCGAATGATACGGATAGATGCATCTGCATCCTTGATATTATTGTAAGACAATTCTTTTCCGTGAAGCTGCTTTGCCTTGGCAATGGAAAAACTGTTTGCTCGTGGCGATTCATAAAATACAGCACTCTGATGACTGTTTTCGCCGTACCTTAGAGTCTGCTTCAAATCATACGTCTGCGTATAACTATCCAGCTGGGTCTCTTCCTCAACTTGCTCAGTCAGATATTCAGCAATCAGTGCATCATAAGCGGCCGTAAGATGGAAAACTTTAGCTGCCAGATGTTGTCTAGTCTTGAGAGTGGTCTGTCCGTTCTCTTCCAGCTCCTTGATCACTTGACTGTAGTCATCAGTATCTACAATGACTGTGACTGTTGCATGGTTTTTAGCCGCGCTTCTAAGCATGCTCGGTCCACCTATGTCTATCTGTTCGATTGCTTCTTCTCTAGTCGTTTCGGGTCTGGCAATTGTCTCTTTAAATGGATACAGGTTGACACAGACAAAGTCGATCGGGGTGATGTCGTGGTCTTCCATAGCCGAGAGGTGAGTGTCCAGATCCCGACGGCCCAGCAGTCCCCCATGGATCAGCGGGTGCAGCGTTTTGACCCGTCCGTCCATCATTTCAGGAAAACCGGTGACCTCTTCGATCGACAAGGTTGGAATCCCAGCCTCTTCCAGGACCTTTTTCGTCCCTCCTGTTGAAATAATCTCTATGTTCTGTCTGACTAATGCCTGAGCAAAGTCAACGATATTGGTCTTGTCTGAAACACTGATAAGTGCACGTGTCATAGTTAGGCATACTCCTTCTGCAACTTTTTGATATAAGTCTGAATAACTTCAGGATACAGCACATGCTCGACAGCATGAATCTTCTCCTCTAGTGATTCTATCGTATCGTCTGGATCGATGACAACTTTTTCCTGAGCCAGTATCGTCCCGGTATCGATGCCTTCATCCACTAGATGTACGGTCACACCCGTTTCTGTGGCTCCTGCATCAAATGCATCCTGTATTCCCTGTTTCCCGGGATAAAGCGGAAGCAACGACGGATGAATATTAATAATCCGATTGTCAAAAGCTTCCAGTAAAGTCTGCCCGATGATTCGCATGTAACCGGCTAGGACAATCAGGTCGATGTCTGCTTCCTTCAAATGATCTAAGACTTCTCTCTCAAAGACTTCTTTTGAAGGAAACTGTTTCGGGTAAAATGAAACGGAGGGAACAGCCAATGTATCGGCTCTAGTCAGAGCAAAAGCCTCAGGCTTGTCACTTACGAGCAGAGCCACTTCTGCCTCTATCGTCTGTTTTCTAATCGCCTTCACAAGTGCTTCAAAATTCGATCCGCTTCCGGAAGCAAAAACGGCTAGTCTGATCGGTCCAGCTTTACTCAAAACGGATCGCCTCATTTTCATCTGCTCTGACTTCTCCGATGGTGACTGCTTTTTCTCCGGAATCTTTTAAACTTTTAAGCACTGCTGCTTCGTGTTCTTCCGGAACAGCCAGAACCATGCCAATTCCCATGTTGAAATAGCCGTACATTTCATCACGGTCGAGTTTTCCATACTCCTCAAGCAGAGTAAAAATCCCAGGTATTTCCCAAGTGTTTTTTCTGACTACTGCGGATAAGCCCTCTGGTAACATACGAGGTAGATTTTCAATGAATCCGCCGCCTGTAATGTGAGAGATCCCGTGTACCCAGCCTTTTTTCAAAAGAGGGAGTACAGCAGACACGTAGATTTTTGTCGGCTCAAGCAGAGCCTGACCTAAAGTATCGTCACCTAAGGCATCATGCTTAAAATCATAACTCAACGCATTCTGTTCAAAACAGATTTTTCTGACCAGTGAGTAGCCATTGGAGTGTATCCCGCTGGATGGCAGTCCGATCAGCTTATCTCCTGCTTTAACGTGATCTTTAGTCAGCATACTTCTTTTTTCCACCACACCGACGCAGAATCCCGCCACATCGTAGTCGTCTTCCCCGTACATGTCAGGCATCTCAGCCGTTTCTCCACCGATCAGTCCTGCACCTGCCTGGACGCACCCATCAGAAATGCCTGCAACAATCTGTTCCATTTTCTCAGGAACCGTTTTTCCCGTTGCAATATAATCCAGAAAATAAAGCGGCTCAGCACCTTGAGCTAGAATGTCATTCACACACATAGCCACACAGTCGATCCCGATCGTATCGTGTCTGTCCTGCTGGATCGCAATCAGCAGTTTCGTGCCGACCCCGTCCGTCCCAGATACGAGGACCGGTTCTTTCACGTCGACAACAGACAGATCAAATGCTCCGCCGAAACCTCCCAGTGCCCCCATCATGCCAAGGCGCTCCGTTCGTTTTGCATGTTTTTTTATTCGTTCAACCGTTTGATAACCTGCCTCGACATTGACCCCTGCGTCTGTGTAGGCATTTCCCATTTAATAGATCCCCCTGTTGTTTTCTGACCGGCTGAAGTCTGACCAGCCCAGTCTTATCTTGTTGTTTATACCATTAACGGCTTACTCTCTCTGATTTTAGCCAGTGTTTTCATATAGTCAGTTTCATAGTCAAATAAAGGTGTTGGATAGTCTCCGGTAAAGTAAGACATACACAGGCCATTATGAGGCGCATCGAACTTCAGTCCGATCGAATCCACTGTCCCTTCGACACTTAAAAACGATAGACTGTCTGCTCCGATTTTCTCGCGGATTTCTTCCACTGAATAATCTGCAGCAATCAGTTCTTTCTGATTCTGAATATCGATCCCGTAGAAACATGGGTATTTCAAAGGCGGAGATGAAATGCGGACATGGACCTCCGCTGCTCCAGCTTCTTTTAATAACTGAACGATGCGTCGGCTGGTCGTGCCGCGAACGATGGAATCATCCACCATGATCACCTTTTTACCGGCAACTACACCACGAACAGCAGACAGCTTCATTCTTACGCCCTGTTCTCTCAATTCCTGAGTAGGCTGAATGAAAGTACGAGCAACGTATTGATTCTTGACCAGTCCCATTTCATAAGGGATCCCACTCGCTTCTGCATATCCACTGGCTGCGGACAGAGAAGAGTTCGGGACACCGATGACCATATCTGCATTGACTGGTGCTTCCTCAGCGAGACGTTTCCCCATATTCTTGCGTGCAGTGTGGACATTGACTCCAGCGATATTTGAGTCCGGTCGGGCAAAGTAGATAAATTCCATCGAACAGATCTGAAGCAACGTCTGGTCGGTATAGGTCTCGATTCGATACCCTGAATCATCGATAATCACGAGTTCCCCTGGCTGAACGGCACGGACAAATTCCGCTCCGACAACATCGAGGGCACAGGTTTCACTGGCAAGAACATATGCCCCATTTTCCATCTGTCCAATGGATAAAGGACGGAAACCGTTCGGATCTAATGCACCAATCAGTGCATCAGGTGTCAGCATGACATAGGCAAACGCACCTTTGACCGTATTCAGACTTTCTTTGATTCGGTCGATCAGTGTATCCTGCTTGCTTTTACGGATCAGGTGCATCAGGATTTCAGTATCCGAATTGGAGTGGAATATCGCTCCATCCTGCTCGAGTTCCTTACGCAGACTCACTGCATTGATCAAATTCCCATTATGGGCCAGCGCCAGCTCCTCATCGTGAAACTTGAACAGGAACGGTTGAATGTTTAAGATACTGTTGCTGCCGGCAGTGCTGTAACGGACATGTCCAATCCCAGCTTCTCCCGACAGGCGGATCAGTTCACGTTCATCTTTAAACACTTCAGATAAAAGTCCCAAGTCACGGTGTCCTTTCAGACGCCCATTGCGATTGGTCACAATCCCTGCGCCTTCCTGACCGCGGTGCTGCAGGCTATGCAGACCGAAAAAGTTCAGCTGGGCTGCATCCGGGTGTCCCCACACACCGAATACGCCACATTCTTCATTTAAGCTTTTGATTTCAGCAACCAAGGAATGGCCCCTTCCCATAAGTCTTTCACTTCTTTAACATCAATAGTCAGCTTTTCCGTCTGCGTACGGATTTCAGCGATTCGTGTATCTTTTACTTCACCGATTTCAACGGCATCTTGTCCAAATACTTCTTTGACTTCTTCTACATGTTCAGGTCTGACAGATAAAACAAAACGGGATGGCGATTCTGAAAACAGCCACTCTGAAGGCATATCTAGTGTCGCAGACAGCCCCAGCTCGTTCCCGAAGGCTGATTCCATCAGCGCCACGGCCAATCCACCTTCAGAACAGTCATGCGCACTTTGAATAAGTCCTTCACGAATCGCCTGCAGTACTTTATCCTGAATCATTTTTTCTTTGTCTATATCAAAATCGAAAAGTTCTCCTTCGATTCTCCCCAATTGCATTTTCTGCAGTTCAGATCCGTTAAAGTCAGCTCCTGTTTTCCCGATGACGAAAATCTTATCACCAGCCTGTTTAAATTCCGATGTTGTCACGTGATCAAGATCCTTGACCAATCCGACCATGCCAATCATAGGTGTCGGATAGATCGCTTCCCCATTTGTTTCGTTGTAGAGCGATACGTTTCCTGAAATGACAGGTGTGTTCAATGTCGTGCAGGCTTTAGCAATGCCATCCGCTGACGTCCACAGCTCCCAGAACACTTCAGGCTTATCGGGATTCCCGTAGTTCAGACAGTCCGTTATTGCCAGTGGCTCGCCCCCGCTTGCCACGATATTTCTTGCGGCTTCTGCTACGGCCATCTGTCCACCTTTTTCCGGATCGAGATAAAGGTAGCGGGCATTACAGTCAGTCGTCATGGCAAGCGCCTTGCGGGTCCCTCTAATGCGCAGAACTGCCGCATCGCTTCCTGGACCGACCACGGTGTTTGTTCTGACCATTGAATCATATGTTTCAAAAATCGATTTTTTTGAAGCAACTGTAGGCTGCTGCATGAGTTGTTTCAGTGTTTCTTCTGTATCAGCGATGTCCGGTATGAATGCATCAAGTTTTTTGAAAGCTTGAATACGTTCCGGTTCAGTGTATGGTTTATGATAGACAGGTGCTTCTTCTGCTAACGCGTCTACCGGCAGGTCAGCGACCAGTCTTCCTTCGTGGTACAGTCGATACTGCCCATCACCGGTCACTTCTCCGATAGTCACGGCATCCAGTTCATAACGTGAGAACAGCTCTTTGACACGATCTTCTGCCCCTTTTGTGACACAGATCAGCATACGCTCCTGAGACTCCGATAGCATCATTTCATATGGCGTCATGCCTGATTCACGTTGCGGCACATCGTCCAGATTAAGGATCAGTCCACTGCCCGCTTTTGATGCCATTTCCGAACTGGATGACACCAGTCCCGCTGCTCCCATGTCCTGGATGCCTACGAGAATATCGCTGTGGTCCTGGATCAGTTCCAGACACGCTTCCATCAGAAGTTTTTCCATAAATGGATCGCCGACCTGTACAGCTGAACGCTCTGCCTCTTCTTCATCACTGAATTCTTCTGAAGCAAAAGTTGCGCCGTGAATGCCATCCCGACCTGTTTTGGCTCCCACATACATGATCGTATTACCGATTCCTTTGGCTTGCCCTTTTTGAATATCCTCATGGTCGATCAGACCGACACACATGGCATTGACCAGCGGGTTCCCTCTGTAGACGGGATCAAAGGCAATTTCTCCGCCGACTGTCGGAATCCCGATACAGTTGCCGTAGCCGCCGATTCCTGCCACGACTTCTTCAAGCAGATACTTTGTCCGTTCGTTGTCGAGTTCACCGAACCGTAAAGAATCCAGCATCGCAATCGGACGGGCACCCATACTGAAAATATCACGAATGATGCCTCCGACACCTGTCGCCGCCCCTTCATAAGGTTCAACAGCTGATGGATGGTTATGACTTTCCGCTTTAAATACGACGGCCTGCCCGTCCCCAATATCAACGATTCCGGCGCCCTCACCAGGACCTTGAAGCACTTGAGGTCCCTCTGTCGGAAATTTTCTCAATACCGGTTTGGAATTTTTATACGAACAGTGCTCGCTCCACATAACTGAAAACAGGCCAGTTTCCGTATAGTTAGGCAGACGTTTGATTATGTCCTCGGAAATCATGCGGTATTCTTCATCCGTCAGTCCCCACTGAGCATAGATTTTCTGATCTCTGATCTGTTCGGCCGTCGGTTCATGTAATGTTTTCATACCTCTGCAGTCTCCTTTATAAAGTTCTTGACCATCGATTCGAAAAAGCGCAGCCCGTCACTTGAGCCTAAAAGATCTTCGACAGCCCGCTCAGGATGCGGCATCATACCCAGAACATTGCCTTGTTTGTTTATAATCCCTGCGATATTTTCAACTGAGCCGTTCGGGTTGTCTGACGCATAGGTGAATATGATCTGATCGTTGGCTTTCAGTTCCGCAAGTGTCTCTTCGTCACAGTAATAATTCCCTTCGCCATGAGCGACAGGTATCATGAGGCGTTCCTTATCGCCATATTCAGAGGTAAATTTCGTCTGATTATTGACCACTTCCAGTTCCAATGTCTTACAGATAAAATGAAGGTTGTCGTTACGCTGCAAAGCCCCAGGCAGAAGTCCTGCTTCAACTAAAATCTGGAATCCGTTGCAGGTACCAAAGACTGGCTTGCCTTCCTCTGCAAAACGGGTCACTTCACTCATCACATTTGAAAAGCGGGATATGGCACCACTTCTTAAGTAATCACCATACGAAAAACCTCCAGGAAGCAGGACACCATTAAAGCCGTCCAGACTTTCTGCAGTGTGAGGCACGTATTCAGCTTCTTCTCCTACACCGTCTATAATTGCATGAAGCAGGTCAACATCACAATTGGAACCTGGAAACTGGATCACTGCAAATCGCATGCTTACACCGTCTCCTTTACTCGTTCAATTTCATAGCGGTAGCTTTCCATCACAACGTTTGCCAGAAGCTTGTCGCAGATGGTTTCAATGACTTCTTCAACTGAACGGCTGTCAGTATCTGACACTTTGATTTCAAAATACTTCCCGATACGAATATCTTCAATTTCATCGAAGCCCATGCGGTGAACGGCCCCTCTTACCGCTTCTCCCTGAGGATCCAGAATTGATTCTTTATAGGTTACATATACTTTTACGTTATACATGAGTCACTTCTCCTTTTAATCTGTAGTCAGACGGTCGAGTACTTCTTGATATAGTGGGATAATGTCGCCGAGATCCTGCCTGAAGACATCCTTGTCCAGACGATCGTTCGTCTTTTCATCCCATAGACGGCATGTGTCCGGTGAAATTTCATCTGCCAGAATGATTTGTTCTTTCACAGTCTTTCCAAATTCCAGCTTGAAGTCGATCAATCTGATACCGGCCTCTTTATAAATTTCAATCAGTGAATTGTTGATGTTGTGAGCCTGTCTTTTAATTTCGTCAATTTCTTTCTGGTCAGCCAGATTAAGTGCAAGCACATGATCATCATTAATGAGCGGATCGTTCAGTTCGTCATTCTTGAGGTAAAATTCCAACACAGGAAAGGCCAACTCCGTCCCCTCGTCTACACCCAGGCGCCTGGAAAAGCTTCCAGCAGCGACATTTCTGATGACCACTTCAAGACCGAACATATCCACTTTTTCAATCAGCTGATCCGTTTCAGACACTTCCCTGATGAAGTGACTTGGAATATCCATCTCCTTCAGCTTTTTGAAGATCACGCTGGTAATCTGGTTGTTCAGCTGCCCTTTACCGGCTATGGCTTCTTTCTTGGCTCCATTCCCAGCTGTGGCCTGATCTTTATACGTGACCCATAGAATGCTTGGTTCACTGGTCTCATATAATCGCTTTGCCTTTCCTTCATATAACAGGTCTCTCTTTATCAACTGAATACCCCTTTCAGGACTCGGTTAAACACGAATATTAAACATGCTTTTTTTGTAATCGTTCCGTTTTTGTCGGTACAGCTTTATCATAACTCGTCTATGAAATAGAGTCAACCTTTCAGCGTCTATTTATGGATGATATTTCGGCTAATGTTCGTGTTTTATATTTATAAAGCTGAATTTACAGTTTAAAACATTCTAATGTTTTGTAATTAACGAACATTAACAACTGTTTTTTTCCTTTGGAAATGATATTACAAACAGGATTTCGTAATACTATTCACAAAATTCAATTGAGAATAATTCTCAATTAGAGTATGCTTAATTATAATCAATTCGCTGACAGACTCACACTTAGGAGATGATTCACATGCAGATATACTGGACAACCCTTGTAGACGTCATTGATGAAGCTACAGATACAAAAACGTTCTACCTGGATCTCCCAGAGGGCTTCACCTGGGAAGAAGGCGCGCACACTCACCTGGCACTGGAAGGATTCAATAGCGGAGAAAAACCTGACAAAGGGCTGGTTAGGCACATGTCGATCGCAACCCTTCCAGAAGAAAAGACGATCGGTATCACTACTCGCCTTAGAGCAGAGCGCTCAAGATACAAGACTCATTTGTCTGAACTTAAAAGCGGAAGCTCAGTTGCCCTGTTCAAGACACATACAAATATCCCGTTGAAGCGAGAAAACAGACCTGTTTATCTGTTGTCGTGCGGGGTCGGTATCGCTTCATTCAGACCTCTTGTTCTGCAGTACTTAAATGATTCTAATGGAATAGACTCTCTCCATTCTCTGAATATCGACTCGTCTGGTGAACAGCTCTTCTCCGGTTTGTTTGAACAAGAGTCATATCCGTCTCTGACAGCTCAGTACGTCACTGACCGTCCGGATTACTATGAGAAAGTAAACAAGCTGGCTGAGGACACTCACGGCATCTTCTACATTGTCGGCAGCGATGACTTCCTTAGAGAAACCATCGCCACCTTGCGTGAACTTGGGATTTCTGATGAGCAGATCACGATCGATAAGCATGAACGTTTTCGTTCAGATTTTCTTGGCTGAACAGGTCTAAAAAAATAAAAAGAGACGCCATTCTTTGAAATGGCGCTCATTATTGCATTCGGGGTAGTTGTTCGGATCCCGTTTAGGCTTCTTTCATTCCTGGATGGGAAGCGAGCGACGATTCATTTTGATAACGAATGCCTCATATCTCACTTTTATGAGGCATTCGCCCGATCGATTGAGAGCTCAACGTCTCATAACCTACTTTTATGAGGCATTCGTCCGATCGATTGAGAGCTCAACGTCTCATAACCTACTTTTATAAGGCATTCGTCTATATGGACTAGAGCTGTTCGTGCCCCTTTACGGATAAATAAATCTTCATAGGCGGTAATTCCCATATATATAGAAAAAAGGCTGCATTACTCTTCTACTCGGGAGTAATGCAGCCTTTTTTATCTGAATCTACTAGGTTATACCTAGAACACTACTGTGAACTACCCACCACTTAAATCCTCCGGATTTTGAAGTGGGGGCTTCCTACGAACTCCATTCTTGTCTGCACAGGTTTCATGCAGACAGAGGAATCGGATATGGGTAGGCTCAAAAGGCAGTCCCTGCCTCATAGGTTTTCTTTTACTTGGCTAACGCCAAGGAATACTCAGTAGGCTTGGTTGTCGCCTATATAGACTTGGTTATCGTCTATATATAAAGTATACCAAATGAGAATGACATTAACCACTTCAAGCTATCGCTTGACCGAAATTCATCTCCCACTTTCACTGGTGCTTCGCACCCATACGCTTAGAAGTGGGAGACTTCTTTCGGAATTACGTTAAAGTAGATACTGTTTATTTCTGAAAATACCGTTTCGCATTTTTGTAACACACATTTTCCACCAGTTGCTTAAGAAGTGCAGGTTTATCCGGGAACTTGCCGCTTTCGACCTGTTCGCCGACAAAGTTGCAGAATATGCGGCGGAAGTAATCATGTCGAGGATAGGATACGAAACTTCTTGAATCAGTCAGCATCCCTACGAAATGCATCAGCAGCCCATGATCCGCCAGGGTTTCCATTTGTCTAAGCATTCCCTGTTCCGTATCATTGAACCACCAGCCGGCACCGAACTGAACTTTGCCTTTGATACCTTCTTCATTGGACTGGAAATTAGCCACTGCACTGGCAACAGTGTGGTTATGTTCAGGATTCAAGTTATAGACAATCGTTTTCGGCAGCTTGCCTTCTTTGTCCATAGCATCCAGCAATGAATTCAGATGCACCGCAACTTTTGACTGGTCAAAGATGGAATCGACGCCTACATTTGCGCCGGCCTGTTCAAATAGCCGTGTATTCATATTTCTGATCGCTCCAAAATGGATCTGCATGATCCAGCCTCGGTCATGATACAACTGACCTAAATCGACGAGCAGACGCGTCATCCATTTCGCCTTGTCAGTATCTGAAACTGATTCTCCGGCTTTATAAGAAGCGAAAATTCGCTCGATATCCTCATCTGAAGCTTCTTCGTAAAGCAGCTCGGTGATGCCGTGATCGGAAATAAGTGCCCCATGCCGGTCAAAATGATCGATACGGTCCTCTATGATTTCAAGGAACGTACCATAGTCAGCTGCCTGTTTTCCGGTCAGCTCCTCAAGTCTTGATACATCTTCGGCTGACAGATCGTACAGTTCATCCGGCCTGAATGACGGCGCCACTTTGACATCAAACGCCTCTTTTTCAGCAATCTGCTTATGATACTCGAGCGAATCGAAAGGTGTATCCGTTGTACCGATAAATTCTACATTGGATTTTGCAATCAATGACTGTGCCGTCATGTCTTCCTCTTTCAGCTGACGATTAGCCTCGTCATAAATGGTTTCCCAATTGTCGCTTCCAAGCAGCTCTTCAATACCGAAATACTCTTTCAGTTCCAGTTGGGTCCAGTGGAATAACGGATTGCCCAGAGCCATTTCTGCCGTTTCCGCCCAGGCTTTGAACTTCTCTTTAGATGATCCATTTCCAGTAATAAGCTCTTCAGACACTCCATTAGCCCGCATCGCCCGCCACTTGTAATGATCTCCAGCCAGCCATAATTCGGTAATGTCTTCAAACGCATGATCCTCAGCGATTTCTTTAGGATCAAGGTGGCAGTGATAGTCAATGATTGGCAGATCCCTGGCTATTTGATGATACAAAGTTTTAGCCGTCTCATTTTGAAGCATAAAATCCCCATGAATAAACGTCATAGTTACCCTCCGTTGGTTTGTTTACATATTATACAAACCTTATTCTAAAGAGAAACGAATCCGGTTACAAGTGGTTTTATCTTCAAATTTATTTTTCCATCTTCTGTGCTTATGTGTGTAAAGAAAAACTCAAAAAAAAGCCCTGATTATGTAAATTGGGACTTGAGACCTATATTAATCAGGAATGATTATGTTACAATTATTTTAATTTATTAACGCATATATAATAATAGTTACAGGGAGATCGTTTTATGCACATCGGGGAAAAGATTCGATTTCTAAGAGAAAAAGAAGAACTGTCGCAGCGAAAACTGGCTAAGTCCATGTGCGTCAGCCGTCAGACCGTATCCCGGTGGGAAAACGGGTATTCACTTCCAGAAAGTGAATCAGTCATTCTGCTGGCAAAAACTTTCGGGTATCCTATTGAATGGTTTCTGAAAGACGCATATGGAGTTGACTATCTTACCAGCAGGCCATCCGAAAAGCTAAACGAGAGCCCGAATACAGATGCTGATCTAGTCGCATCTGAACAAGGTGGTAAGCAGTCAAAATCAGTATTAAAGAAGCTGTTTCGTCCATTACATAAATAGAATACAGGCAAAAAGACCGGTATTCCTCATGAAGGAGACCGGTCTTTTCAGTGATTATAGGACTTTGGACAGGAAATCCTGAGTCCGTTCATTCTGAGGATTAGAGAAAATCATGTCTGGGGTACCTGATTCGACAATATAGCCGTCATCCATAAACAGGACACGATCGGCAACTTCTCGGGCAAAGCCCATTTCGTGAGTCACCACAACCATGGTCATTCCGGACTGAGCTAAGTCTTTCATTACTTTCAGAACCTCTCCGACCATCTCCGGATCCAATGCTGATGTCGGTTCATCGAACAGCATCACATCGGGATCCATCGCTAGAGCTCGGGCAATCGCTACACGCTGCTGCTGTCCACCTGATAAGCTGGACGGATATGCATCTTCCTTGTCTCCCAGCCCGACCTGTCTCAGAAGTTTGACCGCAGTCTGATCAGCCTGATGCTTGTCGACCCCTTTCGATTTTACTGGTGCAATCGTCAGATTCTGTTTCGCCGTTTTGTGAGGAAACAGATTGAACTGCTGGAAAACCATACCCATTTTCTGACGCAGCTGGTTCAGGTCTTTTTCATTCAGACCTGTCAGCGTAGTCCCTTCGAAAACGATCTCCCCATCAGAAGGTTCTTCAAGCAAATTCAAGCAACGCAGAAACGTTGATTTCCCGGAACCGGAAGGGCCGATTACTACAACCACTTCCCCCTGGCTGAATTCTTCGTTTATATCTTTCAGTACTTCATTTTTTCCAAATGACTTTTTCAAATGATTCACTTTAATCATGATTCATTCTCCCTTCATAGAAGTTCAAGAGTTTCGTCAGGCTGAAGGTCAGCGCAAAATAGATCAGCATAGTGATGAACAGCGGCAGGATTCCCTGGAAGGAAATAGAACGCACCACTCGTGTCTGGAAAATCAGTTCGCCGACACCAATGACTGATACAATGGACGACTCTTTAATAATGGTAATGAACTCATTACCTAGTGCAGGCCAGATATTCTTAAGGGCCTGAGGGAAGACGATGTAGCGCATGGAATCATTCTTACTCATACCTAAACTTCTCGCAGCCTCATCCTGTCCTTTGTTGACAGAATTGATTCCACTTCTTATGATCTCAGCAATGTATGCCCCGGAGTTGAGCGAGACAGCAATGATCCCTGCAGTCAGGGCCGGCAAATTGAAAAACATACCTGACGCGAAGTAGATGAACATAACTTGAATGAGAAGCGGCGTTCCTCGTACAAACTCCACATAAGCGGTTGCCAGTTGTTTAACCAGGAACACTTTAGACAGTCGCATGAGTGCCAGCAGTGATCCTAAAATTAGACCGAAGAACACGGCAGACGCTGAAATCAGCAAAGTGATCAGTGTCCCATCAAGGAAATATTCCCAGTAGCTTGCAATAAACCCTGCTTCTATTTCTTCCCCATCTTCATCCAGTTCCGTCTGAGCCATATATTCGCCTGCTTTGGCTAGATACTCTTCTATCAGATTCTGTTCTTTTATTTCAGCCAAGCTTTCATTCACTGCATCAACTAGTGAATCTTCTCCTTTTCTGAAGGCAATCGCTGAACCCTGGTCATCATCGTCCATTTCAAATCCACCTACAAAAGTATGCAGATCCTCGTCATGACCAGCGTGCGCTTCAGCATTTGGCCCCTGCATAACGATTGCTTCGATTCGGTTAGTTTTCAAAGCAAGCAGTAAATCATTTAAGTCTGTCAGACTCATGATTTCTGCATCCGGAATCTGCTCAGCGAGCTCTTCCTGAAGTGACCCGGACTGTACACCAACTGTCAATCCTCTCAATGATTCGATTGAATCGTAGATATCCTCATCTTCCGCACGAATCATAATATTCTGGAAAGTACGGAAGTAAATATCCGAGAAATCTACATTTCTACGACGTTCAGCAGTCGGAGTCATTCCCGCAATGACTACATCGACGTTTCTGGCTTCCAGAGCCGGCAGCAGACTGTCAAATCCAATGTCCTGAATTTGAAGTTCCACTCCAAGATCATCCGCAATTTTCTGCGCAATCATCATATCCATTCCTACGACCTGGCGTTCACCGTCGACAACTGCATAGAATTCGAATGGCGGAAAGTCGGCACTTGTTCCAACGACTAGGACACCCTGATCCTGAACACGCTGCAGTGCCGATCCATCTTCAGCCGACACCGGTTCTGCCGGAATGAATAATATACTGAATAAAATAAGTAATGCTATAAATCCTTTTACGCCCTTCATCATACGCCTTATCCCCTTTAGTTCTGTTTTGACTTAAAAAGAATCATACCATCATAAATATAATTATGCAATATAATTTATGAAAAAAGGTATATTTTGTTTAAAAAACATGATATCTGCATTATTTATGTATATTAAAGATCCGTTTACATACTGTTAAATTGGACGGAGGGCTCTTGGAACCAGCTCAGTGGTTCCTTCCTTCTTGAGTTGGTCGTAAGATCTTTCTTGGAACCCACTCGGCTGTTCTTTTCTCCCGAGTTGGTCGCAAGATACATCTTAGAGCCCACTCATCGGCTCATTTCTCCCGAGTTGGTCGCAAGATACATCTTAGAGCCCACTCACCGGCTCATTTCTCCCGAGTTGGTCGCAAGATGCGTCTTAGAGCCCACTCACCGGCTCATTTCTTCCGAGTTGGTCGCAAGATGCGTCTTAGAGCCCACTCACCAGCTCATTTCTCCCGAGTTGGTCGCAAGATACATCTTAGAGCCCACTCACCGGCTCATTTCTCCCGAGTTGGTCGCAAGATGCGTCTTAGAGCCCACTCACCGGCTCATTTCTTCCGAGTTGGTCGCA
>NZ_BAAGIR010000027.1:0-21998 GCF_054658155.1 Alkalibacterium sp. m-11 | reverse complement strand
AGTAAAAGGAGACCGGAATCATTGGATAATTGACCGCCATCGTTTGACATAACCAAATGGGGATTGAATTGTAGTTGCTTTTCTTGTAAAGTTGACATTGAGCACACCTCTTGTTTTTGTTGTTTTGATCGACTTTACAATAACATAGAGTGTGCTCTTTTTGTATATTTTTTTCTTCACCCAACGGGTGAATAAGGAATAGATTGATAAACCTTATCAAAGCGGGATAAATGCCTGTTCTGACAAAGTACTATGAATTATTCAGGTTTCATTTTGGCTCATCGCCATTCAGACTCGCACATTTTAATATAAAGGATTATTATATCGTTTGTACATGCTTTCTAATTCTGGTTTACTGAAGTTCTCAATCAGCTCTGGATGCTTATCAATGTAATCTTGTGCAATTGGTGTAATTGTAAAAGGCATAACTAAATCATCACCATAAGCTAGATTATTTGATGATGTTAACTGTATGACATTTTTGCTTTTAAGTCGAATTGTAACACCATCGGTATACGGTAATCTTGAAGTATAATTCGGTGACCTATATAGCAGTGCTACAACAGCAAGTTCCTCATTTCTTAAATCATTCATTACTTTGGGAAATATTTGCTTGAATCGTATCCTATAATATTTTGAAACAATGGATCTCACGACTTTTATAATAAAATAAACAACAAGCAACGATAATGAAATGATAAATACTAACCCTAGGATAGTTTTCCATTGTTCAGGGATTTTGTCAAGGCCCAGCCTCTGAAGAATATTTACTGGAAGGAATAATATTAAACCTGTACCCAAAGCAACCGCTGCAAGTATCGTCGGTGGTAGTTTCAATAATTGTATAAAATCCTTCATCTTTCACTTCCTTTCACCTTAGTTAGTACTATAAACCGATGATAACTTATATTTAAAAATAAAGGCGATCAGCAAATCTTTATTTTACAGAATAAGTTACAAAATAATAATGCGTCAAACTATCCTTGATAACCATTTCTTTTAGCGTTATCTATGCAATCACTTTTGTTTACATATCCTTGCGAAGATGATCCGACAATTCTTCCATTCGCAGCAATTCTTCTCCATCTCCATAAGCCTTCTGTATCTTTATAAAATTCCCATTTATCCATGTAATGCACCTCTCTTTCAACTTTCATATTTGCTATATCCGATCGCCAATATTTACAATATACCATTGCTTCATGAACAAAACATATTCGTAAGCAGATTTATCTTTTGACAAATTGGTTATGTAGCTTTCTTTACCTACAATTCAGTCATTATATATCAAAGAGTTTTTCTTAACGTTCATTGCCAAGTCTTCATTAAAGAATATGAAGTGTTTTTCCCAATCTTTGATTTCAAATAAATTCGATGGCCGGTTAGGGATAGTAACATTATCCGGATTCTCACTTAAAGCAAGATCTTTATAATAATACATTACCAGTATAAATAGCCCAGCAAGTGAATTGAGCGTATTACCTTGGTTTGCGAATTTAAAAAACTCTTTGTTTTCAGAATCCGAACCAGTACGGTTGTGTTTGACTTTATTATAATACATCCACCATGAAGGAGAGTTGTTCGCTACACTACATCCATCAAACGGATTTTGTTTATCAGTTTTCCAGTCCATCCAAGGATGTAGATTAACTGAAGCTGCAGTCTTAACTCTTACCGTTCTAGAAATCAAATCAGGTTTCTTCTCCAATATCACGCTTGCATAACCCATAATATTTTTTACCTTTGTATCAGGGTCTAAAAACCAGCAATAGTCTTTGCAAATCACATCGATCTCAGAACAAATAGTCTGATACTGTTTTGCATATTCAACAGAAAAAGCGCTGTAATTATCTTCATCAATGGTTACATATCTTTGTGTTTTTATAAGGTCACTCTCTAATGTTAAATAGTAATTCCAATATTTTTCATCAAATTCATGTAATTTCAAAGTTTTCTCCCTCCGATATTACCCAGTAATTTATTGACCCATGAATCATATAAAAACTCATCCAATAGGCTGCTCAGTTTGCACATCCTAATGTTCCCATTGTTATAGTTTATCTTTATAATGACTTTGCGTTGTTTTTCCAAAAGAATCAGTTCTTCATCAGTTAATGTAAGCAAGTCTATCTCCAGCTTCTTTTCCACACTGTAAGAATCAAATGGCAACATCTGCTTTTTAAAGTTTTGATAATCATCTCGTATGTAAAGTTCAATTTTCCTTATGTAATTATACCAATGATCTGATGTCCTAACAGCTTCAATTGAACTCCCATCACTCGCATACCCACCACCAATTAATCCAAATACTTTGTTCTCTTCTAGTTCTACGAATGATGACATATTTGCTTTCCTGAGTATCGCATACTTTTCATCATCAAGTTTCTCTGCTAAACGGGTTACTCCCTGCAACCGATGCCTTTCAATGAGATCAGGCCAGTTATTATCAATTATTCTTATCAGTTCAATATGAGTCCACAAGTAGGGTTTTTTATGATAAAACACATTTAAAAAGTATATGTCATGTTCACCAACAAAGGCTAATAACAGCCAATCACTTCTTTCAATAAATATTGAATCTTTCTCATATTCTTCATCCAAATGAAAGTGATGAATATTCCAATCATTAAGCAATCCATCATTCTTTGATGGCCTTATCGTCAGCTTACTCATATATGGTAATAAGTTCTTACCACTTTCGATAGCTGAAACAATCTTATCTAGAGCACTTTTACATTCATCCGGGCATGAGAATTCCTTAGAATAATGCACTCTCCTAGGGTGAGCTGGAATTATTTTTTTCATAGCCTTATGATAATCAAGTGAGTTGTAGCCACCCGGTTTGGGTCTGTATCCCATACTTATCATTCTATCATTCAGATGATTGTTCCAATCCTTGATTAAATTCATTTTCACTTCATAGGTATCTGCAAATAAAGCTTTATTAATCTTATATCGATTCTTCAAGCAAATCACCCACCTTCAACTCAACCTACTCATCTTCTCCCCTATGCTCCACATTCATAGCATCAACCCAATCTTCCTCGACGTACACCATCCCGTTCCGACCTTCTACCTTACGATTAGGACCAGCCTTATACAACTTGCAACTTAATGGACCATAGCAGAATGTCTCAAACCTATACTTTCTCCGGCCTCTAGGATTCCAGTTATCTACGATAATCTCAACAGGCATCCTACAGCCCCACATACAGCTGCTACACTTCGTGTCATATGTCCTAGCTGCCAGTCTACGATGTCCTCTTTCTCTATAGACTTCTAGCTCCGGCGGCACCAGTTCCCAGGGTGATGAATTGCTGCCCTGTTCACCTTTAGAGATAACTTTAAGTTTTGAGACTTTATAGTATTCAACTGGCTCCATATCAGGATCCGGTACCGGTAGGCACTCCCCGGAGATGACATCATTTACTTTAAATTGATGTTTGGCATGGGCTGCTTTACCGATGCCGATGGAGAAGTTTGTGTTGTCTGAATTGCTGATTTCTCCTTCTAACTTAATGGCATAACCAAGGTATGTATGGGAGGCTTCATCGAAGGATCTGGTTAGACGGATCCTGGGCTGGATTGATATGATGGTTCCTGTGAAAGTTGATTTGTCCATATTGGTTACGGGCCTCCTTTACTATTCTATTATACTCTGTCAAAAATAAGATAAGGGTACCTATGTTTGATTGCTTTTTCTTCGCTTGGTTTTAGTTCATCTAATTGTATAAATAATCTATCTCTAGCTCTACTCAATGCTACATAAAAAACTCTATGTTCTTCATTTCTATTTAAATCTGGCTCTATTAGAAATTTCTTTAAGTATTTACTGTCTACTATAAAAACAGCATCAAACTCAGCTCCCTTTGCTTTATGAATAGTTACATGGTTACTAGAGTCTTCTGTTATGTTAATGCAAATTGCTATCTCTTTATAGGACACGTTTTCATAAAAAATTTTCGGTGCACCTCTAGTAACTTTAGGTAAACTAGATTCTAATGCATTTGAAATTAAATTATAAAAATCCATTAAAGATTTATCACAGTATTTTTCGTAGAACGCTAGGATTTTGGATAAAGAAAACAAGGCCACTTTTTTGGGATCATTTTCATTCCTGAAAATCCATTCAATTTTTTTAATTGATTCCTTTATATTCCCATTTTGAGCTAGTTCTATCGCACCTATAAAAGATAAAATGTAGTCTCTGCGTTTATTATTAGAATCGTCCATATTGAACTGATCCAACAATTTCTTATTAAGATTATGATTATCAATTTCTTTCTTCATTGCATTTGAAGTAATATTGTCTCTTGAGAGAGAAGTAACAGTACCCCCTTGACATTCTTCACACGCTTTTTTGTATGCTTTAATTCTATCACCTACATATATTACTACTTCACCGCAATTTTTTTCCTCCGTAGATTCCTGAATTATGTCTTCACGTATATCATTCAATAATTTGATAATTTTATTAGAGCACCTATAATTATTATTGATGGTGTAGTGACATGAATCTCCCGTATTAAAAGACTCAAATAAATGGGGATTCGCACCTTGAAAAGCATATATTGATTGGGCTTTATCTCCAATTACACCCACTACAGTTTCTTTTTTTCTTATTTGATCTAAAATGTATGATTGAATTGGATTTGTATCTTGGTATTCATCTATAAACATATAGGGGAACTTAGCCCTTAGTATTTCTAGGATGAAAGGATATTGATCGATGAGTACATATGAAAAATATAAAACATCATTGTGATCAAGCTTACCTTTTCTCCAATAAATTCTTTTCAAATCGATAATTTTGCTAGACAATACTTCTAGATTTTTCTTGTTTAGCCTAATAGGCTTGTTATCCTTATCATATCCAACAGCTTTTGTATTTTCACATTCAAAAGTAAGTGTTTCGTTATTAAAAGTGCATTTCATAGATAAAAGCCAACTTTGTAAAGCTTGCGTCATTGCTGGAAATCCTAAAATCTGATTTTTTGAGTTAGGATGCTTCAAACCACTAAAATCGCCGTCTTCAAACCACTCACGAATATATTTAGAACTAATGTATAAATCATCATGCCCTTTGACTTTCTTGGCAAACAACTCATATTCCTCAGGGATGAAAGAGCAATAAGGCTTAACTACATTCTTATATAAGAAGCTATGAATTGTGGTGACTTCTATCATATTTGATGCATTTTTACCAACCCTTTTTAGAATAGTCTCCACTGCTATATTCGTATAGGTAATACAAGCTATTTTTCTGGAATTGGATAGCCTTTCAGAGTTGTCGATAATACTTTTTATGTGGTTAACCAAAAACTCTGTCTTCCCTGCTCCTGGTCCAGCCTCAACTTTAAAATCCTCATTAATATTTATTTTATCTTTAGCCGTTATAATCATAGCCCTTCGCACATCCATTCAATAGCTTCACGAATATAATTAGGTACATTAAAATTCTGATATTCCTCTGTGCCTCTTTTCTCTAAATTCTCTTTTAAGGCCACAGATAGTTCCAAAGCATTTTCACCTTTGCCAACAGAATTAAGATATCTTGATGCAAATACAGCCTTCTTCTTCAATTCTTCATCCCATGTACCCCAATTAGCAGTTCTAATTGAATCCATAATCCTTTTGTTTTCATCGCTATCTCTAAGCTTTTCTAAGAGGTCCTCAGTATTTTTTTCTTCCTCTATCAATATGATAATCTCCTCTAGCTCAGTATAATTTTGGAGTGATGGGGTTAATAATAGCCTGCTATTCTCATTTTCAAAAGCCAATTGGTACTCGAGTGTCTTACCAAAAACCTCATCTTGAGTAAATGAACGAATATTGGGATGCCCCCCATCTTTATACTTAACCATGCTATCATTCACTGAGTATTTATACTTCATTGGCTCTACATTAAGCTCATATGGATAGCACCTTTTTGACTTTGCATTATTACTATCTTTTTCTTTCCTCGTTGGGTCTAAATCTGTTATGCATGCAATCTTACGCTTTATTGTTCCATCTTTATTACCATCAAACAAATAAAGAAAATGTTCAAAGTATCTCCCACCAATATTGATTACAGAAATATGATTTTCTTCTAAAGGTTTGTTTAGGTACTCCGCAAAAATTGGGATCAATAGTTGTTCTGCTATACCTTCAACAAAGATAACTTTTTCTGCGAAAAGCATATTTGATTTTGTAGCATCAAGAAACCGCTGAACATATTTTTTGCTATCCTCTTTACACTCACTATTCTGATGCTCATTTACATTGTAGAAAACTTTTCCTGGATATGATATCCCAGTCTTACCATTTTCTTTATAAAAGCAAATAATGTCATCTAGATTCGTAGATGATGTGATATGGGTAGAATGTGAAGTGATAAATACTTGCTTTACCTTTTTTTCTTTTATATTCTTCTTCAAAAATTTCATAAACTGAAATTGCATAGTAGGATGTAAATGCGCTTCAGGTTCCTCTATAGCTAATACTGGGAATACTTTTGCATTACTTCCCAAATATTTACCATTAGAATCTACCTGCATCTTTGCTAGCAATAATGACATAAAGATTAGATTGTTATAGCCAAGACCATTATTTGAAATTGGTATATTCATCCCAGTGTTTTGTTTTACAATCAGTTGTAAAACAGAATATAATTCATTCTCACTTATTTTACCTTCAAAATCTGGCATCGAGTCATCAAAGGAAGCACCAATATCATTAGAATAAGATAAAATTTCCTTATTTCCACTCTCCAATCTCTCTTGAAGCTTTTCAATTAATTCCTTAGAAACAATTTCAAAAGACTCTCTTCTACTTTTAATTTTTTCTGTTTGTTGCTCTTCAGTTAACTCTTTATCAGACTTAATGTCATAATCCATAAAAAAGTCAATTACATCTTTAAGTAAAGTATTCCTACCAGAAAACATATCTCGTTCCACATCTCTGATGGCATCTAAAAATTGAAAATCAAATTTATTCAAACTCTCCCCATCAATTGGTACTTGGTTTTCTGGATTACCCACCCAGGTCTTATTAATATAGTGTCTTATAAACTTAGTTTTAATGATTTGCCAAATATCTGATGCATTTGTAGCTTGCATAACATCTTCTAAATATCTAGCTTCCTCAGATTCAGGTAAAAAAAACTCATATTGAATCATTGCTTGATACGGTTCTTTTAATGATGTTAGCCAGTTACTTACTGTAACCAGCTCATCTCCCATCAAATTTTCATTATCTGATTGAGATAATTGCACACTAATTGAAATCTTTGGTGAGTGTTGTTTAAGTTTTTCTAAGGAGATATTATTGTATATATCATCAATTGTAAGTTGCTTTTTAACAGATGAATCAAATATTAAGGCTAAAGCTCTGATGAGATTTGATTTGCCAGAATTATTTTGTCCAATTAACAAATTTATTCCGTCTTTAAATTCCACCGTTACAGACTCGAAATTTCTATAATTTTCAATATCAATCCTTGATATGTACATGGGCCTTCCCCCTCCTATCGAATTTCTTTTAATCTTATCTTGCTAAATCTCCCAGTACCCCTAATAATAGTCCTCTATGATGTATAATCTCAATACTATTCACATTTTGAATCAACCCTCTGTGAAGTCTTTCAGCTCTGTCTACTAGTGAGTTGATTATACGGATGCATTCTTTCTGTTCCTGAGTAAGTGATTCCATTTTGCTTATAATCATTTCTGGCGTAGACTGATCTAACTCTGCAAATAACTTTCCGAGTAAGCCCACCCAAACATCAGATATCTGTATCAGTCGCTCATTCTTGGAATTAATGAATTTGAAATTGGACAGTTTCTCACCTTTTAGAGTGTAAATCGTATTTTTTAAGGCTATTTCTGCCTCAGCTTCTTCATCAAAATAATGCATGGAATCTTTATAAAATGCACACCTACCATCTCTTAGTCCGAAATATTCCTCAACTAATAAACCAGGCGTGTTATCTTCAATAAAGACTAGCTCTCCCTTACGTCCATTTGCTTTCAGTAATTGCCGGAAATTCTCTAGATAGAAATCTTCGTCACCATAGGATTGTATGAGATCGCTCAGCTCATAACAAAAATTCTTAATATCTTCTTTATCTAAGCTTGGATAATTGTAGCCATGGAGTATTGGAAGGATCTCATCCATATGTGATATAGCAAATCTATGTAAACTGGCCTTCAAAGATTGTGCCCACTCTAATCCGAAGTTGAACTGAGGCTGGGCAGCAAATAGGGAATCAACTATATCTACGACAGAAAAGTACATATTATTTAACGTAGCATAATGGACATAGAGTTCGCTACTGTCAAGCCATGAAAGAAATTGCTGAATTGGTTTCTTGCCTATGGCTGTCCAGAAATCAGACCCCTACCAGCTAATGTCTTAAACTTAATTTCTGATGTATTAATTTTCAACTCATCAAATAATTTGTCTATATCACATGAAGGGGAATCACTCTTAAATAACACACCGCCGAGAATAAAATCATTAGCAATGCCTTCTTCTGCATTCACGCCATTCTCTGTAAGCCTAAACTTACGAACGTTTCCGGTCTCATCGTAATAGAAGCTGCACTTTTCATCAAATAGTGGTAAGTCTGAAAACTCGCTAATCATATTTCTATATTCATCCACGTCCATGGTACACACCGCCCACACCTCATCCTAGCAAATTAGCCATTTCATCTATTTAATAAAATATTCTGACAATCCTATCTAAAAATTAAACGGACAAAGTTTTATTCCTAAACCCTTATGCCCGTTCTTTAATGTCTATCTTCCAGTTGTGCAGATCTCTTACTAGCAAATTCTCCTGCTCACATTCAATAAGTTAATTTCCCCTACTACCCAACTATCTATATCCACTATTATCACACTGACTCCTGACTCACAACCCCTAAACTACTGTAACTGGCAAGTACTTTTGGCTAAAAAACGGCAATTATTTTTGGCAGCTTAATTACTAAATATGGTATTTCTATTTTTCAGTCTATAATTGTCTCCTGTCATATTAAAAATCTCACTGTTATGAACCAGCCAGTCTAGAGTGGCAGTGGTAATGACAGGGTCACCCATTATTTCCACCCAATCTTCAAAACCTTTATTTGAGGTTATGATAATTGAAGTATTCTGGTATAAAGCAGATACAAGTTGAAAGAACTGATTAGCTTCTTGCCTTTTTCTTTTTCTGTGTTTCCAAAAACTCTTCAGGAGTTACATCCCAGTACTTCCTAACTGTTTTGTAGTTTAATTTTGGCCTATTGGCTACTTGGGTCTTTTCAACCCAATATCCTTAAAATGATGAATATCGTTGTACATTTTCCACCTCACCAATTTCTCCACGCTCCTTAAAATTTAGCTAAGATTAATATATCAGCTTTTTTAAGAAAGTGGTGATTTTTTAGCCATTTTTAATTGCCGAAATTCATCCATTTTATTATACCATTTACAATGTTTAACAATATAGTGGCTGGCAACGATCCTTTATCCTTCTTTATTGCTTTTAACTTAAAAGGTATTATACGTGAAAATATAAGTTTATATTCACTAGGTGGTATCACTGAGGGATAGGAAATCAAGGTCCTTTCACGTTCTAGAAGAGCCCCATTATATACTCTGTGATAGTTGAACCTTTCAAAAAAAATGGTTGAAGGTTGCTATTTTAAGTCGGCCTTTTTTGCGAAAAATTTACTCTTGACTTATTTGCCATTATACGCTGGCACGGTCCACTTTTATTAATGAACGACCATGTCAACTTTTTGTAGGAAAATCTTAATTTTTTTTGCTCCTATGATCAATAATCAAATGATTTAGTCAATTAATTTGAATGTAAGCGTCAAAGAATGGACGCATGGAAAGTAAGTTAGTTGGTTGATACAATAAACCCAGTAGAAGTTAGGTCTAGTCGAGCTCTACTGGATTCAAATATTAGTTATTTAGTTGTAATTTTCAAGTGTTCAGGTAGATCCTTTGAAAAAGGTAGTAGCTTTAGTAAGCTATCTTTGTCTTCTGGCTCAACATTTGGGAAGTGATTCATTAGGTAAAGTAAGTATTTTTCAACAACTAGATTGTTATTTTTAGCGGTTTCAATAATGCTGTAGATTAAAGCGCTTGACTCTGCACCTTTAGTGGAGCTTGAAAAGAGCCAATTTTTGCGGCCAATTACAAAAGTCTTAATTGAGCGCTCTGCTGAGTTATTATCTATTTCTAAAGCCCCATCTTCCAGGAAAGTTTGAAAACTCGGAAGTAATGGCTTGGTATAGGCTAAGGCTTTACCTAGGGCACTTTTGGGAACAGCATTTTCTAGTTCTTTATCTACGAATGATGCAAATTCTTCAACTACTGGCTTAGAATACTTAAGCCGAGTTTTATAGCGCTCTTCATAGTAGTCGGGTTTATCGCTGTAATTTTCGCTTAGTTCTTTTTCAATTTTATAGAGCTGGGCACAATAATTAAACCCTATTAGAGCTCTTGAAGTTTTTAGGGCCTCTGGGTCTAGATTTACTATTATTTCGTGAAACTTTCTTCTTATGTGGGCTAGGCAATAAAGTTTTTTAACATTCTCAACTTTATTATATCCAGCGTACGCGTCTGTTTGGAGATATCCCGAAAAGCCACTTAGAAAATTCCTAGGACAAGAACCAGATCTTGTCTTTTGGTAGTCATAAAGGACGATGGGGTTATCTTTATCAGGAGACTTGTAAAGCCACATATACTTTTGCTTATTAGAATCCTTCCCTTTATCATCCAAGACCTTTAGAACCGTTTCATCAGCCTGGATATATTGTCTTTTTAGGAGTTCCTCTTTCATAAGCTGATAGATTGGTTCTAATTCATTGGCAGCGTTAATGATCCAGTTGGCAAGTGTTTGCCTAGAAAGGTTGGCACCCATCATTTTGAAGTAGGACTCTTGTCTATATAAAGGCATAGAGTGCTGATATTTCAAATTTATCATATGACTAATAAGCTCGTTTGATGCCATACTTTTATGAAGTAAGGTTTTAGGAGCTTTTGTGGATGTTATATTGGCTTTGTCATTATCCACTTCGCATGCTTTGCAAGCATAACTATAGGTTCTATGTTCTTCAATGTATAGCTTTGCGGGTATATATTTGACAAGCTCTTTGGACTTTGAGCCTATAACTACTAAATCATTTGAACAATCATTGCAGGTCTGTTGATTTTCATTTAGCTTATGCTCAACTACAACTCTTTCTACATTAGCTAAGTTGTCTTTTTTGCCAATGTTTTTAGAGGGTTTTTTCCTTGTATAAGTAACCTCTTCTATAGTAGGTTCAGTGGCTTTCGGGTTACTATACTTTTCAGCTTCATCAAAAAAATTTAGCTGCATAAGGCTTGATTGTTCGCTAGATGAACCAAATATTTTTCTGTTCTTGTTCAGAATTTGACCCTGTAGGTAAGCTAACTGATTTTTTAAATCAGCTATTTCTTGATCCTTTACTTCAAGGTCTTTTTCCATCTTCAATATTAATTCTTTTGTTTGATCATCCAGTTGATTTTGTGCATTTATTATTGTCATTTGAATTATCACCCTATGCTATTTTCTAATACAATTATACCACAAAACCCCTGAAAAATTAAGGTTTCAAGGGGTTTTTACGGTACATTTTTAATAGTAATTTCTTTCTGTTACGGGCTTGAATTTTGATATAGTTCTTACTTCATAACCCTTCAAAAGCCACCTAAGTTCTTCTACTGAAACCTTTAATGCTTCCTCTTTTGACATAGGCCATTTGAACTTATTCCTCTCTAATCGATGGTAATATAACCAAAAACCTTCGTCAAAATGGAGTATCTTAATTTTATCCATTTGCCTATTGCAAAAGACAAATAATGCCTTCTCGAAGGGGTCCAAGTTAAACTGGGTTTGTACTATTGTGCTTAATCCATCAATATTTTTTCTCAGATCTGTTATGCCACACGCTAAGAACACAGTATCTATTCTATCTATATTTAGCATGATGTGATAATAGCCTTGATAATATTCGTTAGGGTTACCTGGTCATAACTTGGTATGGATATTTTTGCTTTACCTATTTCTATCTCTATCGTCTTAGGTAAAGAATCCTTAGAGGGCATGGATGGGATAGGGGTGTCAACAGCTTTACCTTTCATGCTAACAGCATGAAAGGTAGGGGTATCGTTCTTCTTTGCTCTTTTCCTACGATAGTATAGCTGATGAGCACTAATATTGTTTTCTTTACAGAAGGATTTTATGGTTCCTTTATATGAAGAGAGTTTATTTAAAACTTCTTCCCAGTTTGTTGTTGCTTCACTACTCATAACAGATCACCTCTGGTTTATTTATTATCTGTTATTTTAGCAAAGCTTTTAATGGGTAACTAGGCGGAAATTCTTTGACGCTTACATTTGAATCTCTTTTCTTGGATAGATTAAATAATTCACTGCCTCATTGTTATGTTAAGAAAACAGAAAAGGACAATAGAATCAGATTCCACTGTCTTGGATTGGTAAAGTTTTCAGAATATTTAACAACTTATTAACTTAGTGACAGGCACCGTGCCCTTTTCTAACCTCACCAAAGACATGAATGAATCCATTAGCAGCTGTAACTTCTATAGCGGTTCTAGCATTTGGGTCTTCTCTTAGAAGTTCATCCATAATCCCATCCGCTATTTGATCACACATCTTATCAGGATGGCCCTCTGTAACCGACTCAGAGGTAAAGATATATATTGGTTTTGTTTTCACTTTTTTGCTCCTTTCGTTTTTTATTCTTGATGAAGTTCATGGACTTCCATTTCTGTAATCGATATGGTTCCAACACTCTCCCCTGGAACAAGGACTACCATTTTGTGTCCATCTCCAAAGATTGCATTTAAGAACCGATCTTTTAGTGTCATTTTTCTAGCCGCAAGAACCTGGCTCTTACTTGGCTTCTTAATGCCAATCTCCACATGATGCATGGTTTTCCCATTTGGGTTTTGATTTGGGCTACCATTTTGCTTTTCATTTGAGTTTTGATTTGATTTTCCAGCTTGTCTAGTCATCTTTTTCACCTGCCTTTCCTTTTGAGATTTTAGCTTCCTTAAAAAGGTCTCTATATATAGGCCACGGGAGAGCAAAAAGTTGCCCCCCTAAATTAAAAATTTTTTAATTTCTTTTTTAACTGATCTATAAGTCGATTCATTTGCTTTGTAACAGATGACTTGTGAACACCTTTAGTTCTAGCAACATCAGCCATAGAAAGGCCCCTAAAATAAATATCCTTCACCAGTTCCTGTTGCTGAGGTGCCAATGCTTTAATTGCTTCTATAAGCTCTTCTTTCTCAAGTTTTTCAAACACCGTTTCAAAGAGATCTTCATCTGCCATAAGAGTGTCAAATTTATCGTTTTGGTCTGAGTAGCTGTAATGTCTTCTCGTCTCAGCGTGATCATTGTTGTACTGCAGTCTTTCTTCGCCTTTACTGATAACAAGCCATAGCCAAGGCTCAACCTCGTCTGTATCTTCATTTGAAAAGCCGGTATCCTTAGCTTCATTTCTAGCTATCATGTCTGTAGTAATCACAACCCTTTCATCCATGGCTTCAAATTCATAGGTAAATGAATCGCAATCACTAAGGTCAAAGGTGGTTTTCTTTTTGCCAACTGCATAGGTCACCTTACCTTCTTCTGAAATCTCAATAGTAGTAATGCCTTCTTTCGTTTTAAATGTTTTGAACATGTCTGTTCCTCCTTTAGAATATTTGGAGGAAGTGCATGCTTAAAAAAGGGCGCAAAAAAAGGCCCTAATACGCATATCACGTACTAGGACCTCTAGGGCCGGAGGGCAGAAAACCCTCTGATGGCATAAAAATAGCCGCTTTAGTTAAATCTCAAATTCGAGTTCTAACCAAAGCGGCTATTTACCAACATATTCATTTTTTGCAAACACTTCCCACTATACTCATTATAGTAGGTCCTAACTGTCAAAACAATGTCAAAAGACTGTCAATCTCCTATCATTTCACTTTCATTTTACTGTCAATCTACTGTCATTTTACTGTCAATCCACTGTCATTTTACTGTCAATTTCCTCTCACCCATACCGATCAAATAGGCATATTACCTAATGTTGAAGCTTGTCCCAATATTCCTTTAGAGGTGGGATGATGTAACCCCAAAGGGCTATACCCATTAATTCTGTGGCTTTTTTCTTGTAGCGATAATAAGTTGATTGGGTTAAATTTAGCTTTCTGCTAATCACATCATCGCTCATCACTCCTTCATCTATATAGCAGTAGGTGATGATATCATGATAGATCTGGCCGTTCTTTGGGTGGGTCTTAAGATGCTTTAGTGCCTTATCCACGATTTCAATCATCTGCTTGGTCTCTGCTATACACATGAGCCTTTCTTCAATGGCCTTTTTATCTTTTGTAAGGTCATATTCATCTAGCTCTAAACTTAAAAAATCTACCAGTTCAGAGATTCTATCACTTCCGTACTCCTGAGCTGTCTCTTGAACCTCATATATGGCACTCTCTATCCTCCACACTACTGTGCGGTAGATGGATAGAAGTAATTTTGTTTTATGGAACTGCTGGGTATTTAACTTCTTTAATTCTCCCATAGGCTTCACCCCCCTTAACCTTATGGTAGATGGTTGTCCGTCCTGCATTTTTATCTCTCTCTGCATCGTTTAGCCTCCTTTTTCAGAATACTCTGTGGCGAAAAGGCTTATCTATATTATATACACGAACATATGTTCTGTCTAGGTCAAATTTTTATCAATTTTCGCCCACAGTATTTAATGAGTATTTATCCCTAATCATTAAAACTTCAACTCCGATAAAAACATTTCTCTATTACTTTTAAACCCCTCATTCAACTCTTTAAGCCGTCTTTCATAATTTACAAGATTACTTTTAATTCTCTCTCCTATCTCGTTCATAAATTCAATATCGTATAAGGGTATTTGAAGCCTCTCTAATTGCTGAGTGTTAAGCAATTTAATAGTTGTTCCGGTTTGTAACCCTTCCAGCATTTTTCCCCCAACTTCACTTTGAAGAAATTCAAAAAGGACATAAGCGTTGAATTTTTTAGGATTAACACGTATTCTTGATAAATTTCCACTTATAAAAGCTGGCTTAAAATCATCCCCTACGATAGCTAATTTTACTGTCGATCCTTTCGATGTTAAAATAATATCATCTGGTTTTATGTCATATTTCCCAAACCAGTCTTCTTTCTTATTTGTTATCATTGTAGATGGATCAAATTCAATTCTTCCATTGTTCACATCTTTCACATTAATATAGTAGTAGTCGCCGTTTTTTAGTGACTCAAAGTCTTGCCTTATTAATTGAACACCTCTAGTTACTTGAGCTACTTCTTTTAACGTAATGGATTCTTCAAATTGGTTTTTCAGAACATCTACATCTAAGTATTCTTTTGGGTTCAAAGTGAAACGGTACTCTTCTATTTTTTCTATATCGATGATTTTGCTAAAACCTTCAACTTCAGTACCATTCTTAAAGCAATCCACTACTTGATATAAACCTTCTACAGTGATGTCGTGTTGATTTCTATTCAATCTGTATCCTTCTCTACTAGCATCAATGAATAAAACTTTATATTTTCTGTCTCTTGATTTATTTTTATTAAAAATAATAACTTCTCTACCTATGGTCGTTTTTTCATATAAGTTTGCTGGTAATGTAATAACACTTTCAACTAAGTCGTCTTCCACGATTGCCCTTCTAATTTGCATTTCATTGCTTCGAACTAAAGTCCCCTTTGTCCCAATTGCTATACCGATGCCATTCTCATTTAAGCTATCTATTAAAATCTGGCAAAATGCCCAATCAGCACTTGTATGCGATGGTTGTCCATATCTAAGCCTTCTATCATACATATGCCGGTAATCTGAATCAGTGTATGTCACTTGAGGAATGTCAACAATACCTAGGTCAAATTTAATTTCTGGACCATTATCATCTAAGACATCCTTGTTGACTAATTCTAAGTCAGCATGTCCACTAATAATCATTAAAAGTTTAGATATCAAATAACTAGATCCGTTTATTTCTTCAGCATAATAAAATGGTGCTGTGTTTAATTGATTTTCTCTAATATTTCTAAAGATATCTAAAGCTATTTCAGAATATCCCGAACAAAAATTAGCAAGACTTCTTACTTCTCTAAAATCAGCTATCATTGTAATTAATTTTCTTATGCTAGCAGGAGTTATATCTATGCCACATTTAGAACTTCCGACTTCCACTAGCCGTTCAATAAAAGCAGTAACTTCTTTTATGGTTTCAAACTTTTCATATATACTGAATATTTCTCGGAGTTTTTCATTGATAGATTTATTGTCATATACTAGACTTCGATCTAGTAATCCTGTAAGGATGTCTTTGAACTCAGTATATTGATTTTCAAATCGATTTATTTCCTCTTGTAGAATAAGCGCCTGATTATAACCATTTATTTGCTTTATATTTCTTACTTCTGGATATTGTTTACTTAAACTTATCCAAGCATATGCTGAAGTCCCTACCAAAATATAAAATGATTGTTCGCTTGTGTAAGTTCCTCTTAATACATCAAAGCACTGATATATTATTTCTTCATATTTCTTAGTATCTAACAAGTTTATCATCTCCTTTTAGGTATGTGTATACCTAGTTAATTTTAGGTAAAAAAATAGACCGCCTCTTTATGGAAAATTATATCATACACCTTTACACAAGGTCAATCCTTTTTTAGGTATTCGCATACATAATTTTTTATTTTTATTAAGATACTTTGTTTACCACTTAAGTACATTTACCTTATATCATTCAACCAACTTTAACAAATCCCCTAGCTCCTCATATCCTTGATCATTAAATACGTACTTCCTTACCTCTCCATTAACCGTAGCTGTAATTATACCCATCACTTGACCAGGATTTTTCTGAAAGGTCATGGGAAGTTCTCCAAAGAACTTTGACCCGAATGATGATTCTATAAAGTCCTGCTTATTGAGATGGATTGTCCTTATAAAGTTTAGGATGTTTACTTTTACTTGGTCTTCAAGGCTTAAATCTTTGGTTTTAAGCAGCTTCTTTACTTCTATTTCTGAATATTTCATTGGGCAGTCCCCCATTTCTATTTTCTCATCATGTATCTTTATATATTTTTCTATACTTATCCTCAATCACTCTGTAGTTCTCATGATTAATTTTATCCCACTCTGTCTTTTTATAATCAAGCCCCTTAAGCCTTTGATTAATCCTGTCAGGGTCGTATTCTCTGAAATACAAACCTTCAGCCCAAGCCTTCATGTCTTCATGCTCAAGATGTTTTGGGTTACGATAAGCCTCTAAAAACTCATAGAACCCGTGGATTCCTCCGACATCTTCTGGCGGCGCTGTCTCGGCTCCATCAAGTAGAGTTGGGTATCCGAAGTAGTAATCATCAACGATTTCTTCAAGTCTAATTGTAAACCACCAATCATCTCCAAAGTCATAGTTATATCTTATTTCTTTGTGCTGCTCCAAATAATCATCAATCTTTAGTGTACTTGGCTTTCTAACCTCTGTCTTTAACCTTTCCTGGTATGGCACTTCAAACTGAAGTAATTCCGGATCCATGGTTTTAAGTCGATCCTCAAAATACTTCTTATTCTTCTTATAATGTTGATGCTGAAGATATGACTCTTCATCGTCTGTAACAATCCTGTTTTCTTTGGTTAAGTCAAATTCATATAAATGATAACCTGAGCTGGGATACCCACTTTGAAAATTAGTCACATTCTGGATAACATCATGTAGCCTTTTATAGGTGGCCCCTGCAGGCATGATGACTCTTCTCCAAATTAAAGGATTGGATTCCTCTAGTTCTATTTTGATTATATATGATTTCATTTTAGTTCACCTACCTTTATTTTTATTTTCAATAGCGTCTAACACTACATCATAAACACGAAGTAATAACCGTTCATTTGCATTGAAATAGCTGTTCATTTTTTCTATATTATAAACTCCCTGTCTTAACTCTCCCCTTGTATAGCCTTTATCTGAAATGGTATGACGCATACTTCCGTACTCGGATAATAAAGGGTGCTGCTCCGGTGGAACAATAATAATATTTTCTAATTCTAATGTTGTATATTTCGATAGGGATGTATAGGCGACATCAATATCAAACAAATCATGATACAAGAGCCAAGCATAAAAAACTTCCTTTTTATTCTTTTTGTCTAAAATATACCTCCCATACATGATACATTCGTCCATACCTAAATATTTACCAATCATTAGAGATATATAAAAACTTTTATTATTGGGGTATGAATCAAACCATTCTTTTTCATCTTCTGATAAGTTTAACTCTCTAATTCTGACTTTTACTCTATTTATAGCATTAATAAATTCTGAAATTCTTTTCTCCAGCATATCCCTTAACTCACTGTGGTGTTTCTCATGCTCGATTAAGGCATCTCTCAATTTGATTCTAAGTTTTAACGCATGCCAATATAGTTTTTCTTTTTCTTCATTACTCAGCTTACTCCTATTTAATGAATCTTTCATAACATTATAATTTCCAATAGATGGTCTAGAAAGAGGCCCTACAGGTTGGTTAACATCATTTAAAGATGCGCCTCCAAGATATAAATGTTGGTATGTTCCATCAATTGAAGGTTTTGGATATGCTATTTTTAACATCCCAAAAATGGCTTCAGATAATTCATTTTCAATAAATGTAACATTAATCTTAGATAATCTTTCATCTATATGTTTATCTTTAAAATGTATCGCAAAAATTTTCATATCGCTTAATATATCGAATCCGGTCATAATAGACTTTGCCCCATCTTCGGGTATTATATTCATCGATTTATGATAATCGGTTACAACAGTATTAGTAGCAAATATTTCAAATGATAATGTTAAAAAAGCTAGATGCATTCCTGGTAATTTATTGGCAAAACTATCCATATCAAAGTCTTTGTGTGCCATATAGATTTCTACAACATTACAGTCCTCCGGTTGTATCATTTTATGGTAACTCTTAGGCTTATATTTCTTTTGAGAAGCCTTTGATGGAATTTCAAGCTTCAATAAAGGGATTGGAAACAACTGATTAACACTAGGCGCTTGAATTCTTTTTAGCGGCAAATTTGTATAGGTAGGCACACCTTCTATTTTTTCTTTATTCTTTATGTGTATAGTCAAAGGCTTATGATTCTCGCCCTTATGATAAGTGATTTCTGATTGTTTTGAGTTATCTACTCCCCAGTGGATAGGCCTATGTGAAAACAGTCTATAACATTTAGTATCAAACTCATTTGATAAAAAATCAATTTTCATTTCATATTTCCCATCGACAGGCTTGAAAGGAACAATTCTACATATATCCATCCCATCAATCACTACTGCTATCTTTTCTTCTTTTTTCTTTTTTGACATATCTCTTATCCCCGCTTGCAAATTTTCACTATATTAAAGGCCAGAGTGCTATCTGTTTCTTTCCTTGTAGCTTGCAATTACACAAAAGTATGGCTCCTTTTTAACTCTTCTTTGAATCTTTGTCATCGACTTGTCAATGTTTCTACAAGCCAAACTGATCATATCAGATTGGAACTCATATTTGTTATTGTAATCCGCCGGTTCATTCTCTGGATCTTTTGTTTTGCCCTTGACTAACTCGTACCTGGTATCAGTTACCTCAAAATATCCCTCAAACACATTACGATCTAAAAAAATTGCTTTTTCTATGAGATATTCCAAATATTCTGGAGCTTCATCATAAAAAGTTGTGTCCTTATCCTTTTTATCATACCGCATTGCCTCTTTTTCAAGAAACTCTAAGAGAGAGGGGTAGTCATTAAGTGATTCGATGTTTAACTTAGTACTTTCAATAGATTCAGATTCATCATAGGATTCCTTGGCCGATTGTGGCTCTTTCTGTTCTTCTTGAGGTTCAAACCCATTCTCAGCTTCATCAGCTACTAATCCCATAAAAGTGGTAAGTAAGCCTGTCCATATAATTTTAATAACATCATTGTACTCACATAAAATATTATCTATCTCTTCAATTTCTGCTTGATAGAGATACTCTCTTTTATTAAGCACTTCTCTTAGGCTAGGAATTATTTTATTGAGGTGGCAGAATACAGCACATGCTCTTCCACTTCCTAATCCAGAAGCATACTTAGTATTCGACTTTATAATTGAATCTATATTAATCTCATAGCTGGCAACAGTAGTAAAGAATTTTCTTAATTCTCTCTGACGCTTAACATTGAAACGATAGTTGTTGTATAACTCCATCATTATTGCAATCAGAAGGGAGGCTGTAATACCTGTTAATATGGCTAAAAGTACTTGATATGCTTTTGTACTTTCATCTAAGTTAAATATGATGAATATTAGTAGTGCAGAGCTTATCAGTAAAAAAGTAAAACTAAATGCCACTGGGGTAATTGGCCTAAAAAGGAAACCAGTAGTATATATGATATTCTTTATCTGACTTTTTATCTTCTCCATCCCTGAGCAGGCCTCCTTTATAAGAGCTAGCTTCTTTTTAGTTTGTATCCATGAAACATGTATATAGATCCTCACCGTTTAAATGTTTATAGTGAATCATACGATTATTTTCAAACAAATTATTTAGCTTATCGTATACATCGTTATTCTTAGACAATGATATTCTATTAACCTCTTGAACTTTCTTAAGAAATAATAACTTAGTGGCATAAATGAAATACATAGAACTGAATTCTGATTCTTTATTATACCATTTATTTATCGCTTTATTAAATTCAGTAACCACGTTAACCAAATCATCTATAAATAGGTTTGTATCTTGATATTTTTTGCATAAACAATTTAATATTAAATCTGCATACGAGTTAATCAAAATTCCTGGAATGAACTCTTTACTTGATAATAAGGTTTTAAGGTATCCGTCCCACCTCATATTTATTGTATCTTCAATATCAGAGATAATTGAATCGAATTTATCTGCTTCAATTGTATCCAGCAAAATTCTTACGTAGGTATATAAGTTGTTATCTTTAGAATTTAATCTTATAGTATCAACATAAATCTTTCTACTTTTAGTTGGCAATCCACCTAGAACTTTGCTCATAATATAGTAGATTTGTTCCTTATATTCATATGTTTGTATGAACATTTTAAATAATTGATCATCTAAGTCAGCTAGCTTTATAACTGCTTTGCTAATTATATTTTTATAGTTAAAAGAGTTCCTAATCTCCTCAATTGTGATTTGATTCATTAACTGCCTGATTAATTCATAGATAATCAGAGCGTTAGTCAATTGGTGTGATTCTAAAATTTGCATCTTATACTCTTTTGCAATCACATGGCAGCTACATACAATATCTATTACTTTTGTTTTTTCATTTAGGATTCTAACAACAATGTCCTTATCTTCTTCTAAAGCTTCTTCATATGCACTCCTAAGCTTGTTAGTTTCGCTTGAGAAAAAGCCGCACCCCATCTCCACACTATATACAAAACGATAAATTTTCCTTAAATCATTTTCTTCAGTACCTTCGATTAAAAGATTATATAAACCCCTATCACTTTCAGAAGCTTCTGGCGGTACACTAATGTTAATTTCAGCTTTTTTTATCATCTCAAAAACATTATTAATATCATCATTTTTCTTTAATTGCTCTTCCATAATAGACACCTCTCATCGTCTAAACTATTCCATAATTCATTAAAAGCATCTACGATATATTGAGGATGACTTACCTCTTGAACTATATGATGATTTTTCCCAATACTATTTATAGATGTTCCTAAAGACCAGGCCAATGTAGGAGACTGCTGAAAAACCCCTATTCTACCTATGATTTCAATAGATAGAATAGGGGGTTTTTAGTATAATGTATGTAAGCGTTACGAAAATGAAGGAGTGTTGAGAATGTTGTCTTCACAAGAACAGCTACTATTAAGTCCTCATATGGATTTATATGATAAATTAATTCCAAAAGACCAT
>NZ_BAAGIR010000026.1:0-24305 GCF_054658155.1 Alkalibacterium sp. m-11 | reverse complement strand
CAGGATAAAAGTAAAGTGGGTTCCCCAACACGTTTAAAGTTCTTGGGTTGTCTGATAACCACAGTGAATGGGGTCTGTCGTTACAGACCTTCGAAAGAAGCCAAAGCGAAATTCATGCGTACCTTGAGACGCTTGACTAAACGTAAACGAGCAGGGAAGTTTGATGAGATTGTCAAAGAAATAAACAGCAGAACAAGAGGCTGGATTAATTATTTCGGCACAGGCTTCATCAAATCATTCGTGAAGAAAGTGGAGCAATGGCTGCATCACCGTATCAGACAACTGATTTTAAAAAGATGGAAAAACCCGCGTACTAAGATTAGCAGATTAATGCGTTTAGGTCTAGATATGGACAGTGCTAAACGCATAGGCTACTCCAGAAAGAAGTACTGGAGATTATCAAAAACACCTGAGGTTCATTGGGTGCTTACAACGAAAAGACTCTACCGTTGGAACGGAGTTCCACTACGAGACCTGGCAGAGTCTGCTTACTTAAGATATTGAACCGCCGTATACGGAACCGTACGTACGGTGGTGTGAGAGGACGGTAAATAAATTAATTATTTACCTCCTACTCGATTGTTTGAACAGGTTCTGGATGATGAATTAGACAGATGAATAGACCATAAACTCATCTATGGTCTATTGCGTCTAAATGTAAAGTGGGGAATGTACCATAAACAAATATATGCACATTCACATCCACACTCTGAACCAAAATAAAGAAAAAATCTGATCAGTCAGATTTTTCCACTGGATAATTAACAAAACTTAATCGGAAGCCATCCGTCTGGCTACCGAATCGACGCCCTTCTGTGGCGATTACCCCTTGATTCAAGAGCTTAGTAAGAAACGAATCGGTCACTCCAGGTTCAGGATCTTTCAGGCGGCAATACAAATGAAATCCGCCTTTCGCTCGTGTGAAATTCACCTTATCCCCGTATGTTTCTCTTAGCCACTTCTCCATTGAAGCGCTGCGGGCTTTCAATTCACGAATAATCTTTTCCTGATACTGATTCATCTGATGACGTAAAAAGTGATCCGCCATAAACTGAGGAAGGAAACTCAAATCTGAATCGATTTGAGCGCGGATTGAAGACAAATTCTTCAATATAGCCTCAGGACCTACCATCCATCCGATTCGCAGGTGACGTCCGGCAAGTTTTGACAAGGTACCGAGGTAAATAACCTGCTGATTCTGATCCAGCATTTTAAGTGGACGGTTATCCAAATCAGGGTCAAAACTCAATGTGCCGTATGCGTCATCTTCTACTATAGGGATACGTTTCAACAGGCAGTAATCAAGAATCTCAGCTTTTCGTCGTGGAGACATGACGAGACCCGTCGGATTCTGAAAAATCGGGTTCAGAAAAACCATTTTTAAATGATACTTCAGTGAAGCTTCCTGAAGCCCTTTAACCGTCATGCCTTCTGCATCCATTTGAATGGGGACGATTCGAAGTCCCGCTGCCTGAAAGAGCCGGAGTGAATAGAAGTAGGAAGGAGCCTCGATTCCCACAGCGTCACCTGGTTTGAGCAGACCTTGAGTAATCAGGAAAAGAGCATTCTGTGTGCCTGAAGTGATCATGATTTCTTCTAAAGGAACGCTCATCTGATAGGATTTCTTCAGATACGTCTGGACGCTTTCCTTCAATGAATGTATCCCTGTATGAGAAGACGACTGTCTGATTTCCTGTTCGACCAGCTCACTCCAGTGGAGACTGGGAATCTCTAGATCAGGCAATAGATCTGGAGGCAGAACGCCTTTTGACAAATCGAGAACAGAGCCAGACCCATAAGCACGTCGACTGGCTGCGGCAGTTTCATAAGCAGTCGGTTTATACAAAATATCATTCTCAGGAGATACCCCCCAGTTGACAAGCGGCTTGGTCTGGAGATTCCATTTATCCGCATTGATAAATGTTCCACTGCCTTTTCTACGAACAAGGACACCTTGAGCAGTCAATTCCTCAAGAGCTCGTATGACGGTTGAGCGATTGACTCCCATGGATTCCGCCAGCTTCCGTTCAGAAGGCAGACGTTCCCCGGGCAGCAGCACACCTTCCTTCATCTTACGTTCAATCAGTTGCATGATGATCTGATACAAAGGCATATCGCCAGTCCTATCCAGTGCCCACATTTGAATCCCCCTTTACCTATTTAAAATAGTATAGCATAAATTGGATGGGTGAAATATAGTCCAATTGGATGTATTCATATGAAGCTAAAAAAAATATACTACTATCAATGGTAAAAAACCTATTGCATACAGGAGGACTTTAAATGAGCGAAAAAGTAGTTGGAACTGAACGAGTCAAACGTGGAATGGCAGAAATGCAGAAGGGCGGGGTGATCATGGATGTGGTCAACGCTGAGCAGGCAAAGATTGCGGAAGCGGCT
This sequence comes from Alkalibacterium sp. m-11, assembly GCF_054658155.1. NCBI lineage: Bacteria > Bacillati > Bacillota > Bacilli > Lactobacillales > Carnobacteriaceae > Alkalibacterium > Alkalibacterium sp. m-11. Next base: position 21,905 of record NZ_BAAGIR010000026.1, on the reverse strand, counting down.
GGTGCCGTAGCGGTCATGGCCTTGGAACGTGTACCTTCTGATATTCGAAAAGCAGGCGGAGTAGCCCGTATGGCTGATCCGACAATTATAGAAGAAGTCATGAACGCTGTCAGTATACCGGTCATGGCCAAAGCCCGAATTGGACATATCTCTGAAGCTAGAATCCTTGAAGCCATGGGTGTGGATTACATCGACGAAAGTGAAGTGCTGACACCGGCAGATGAAGAATTTCACTTGTTGAAGTCGGAATACGTCGTCCCGTTCGTCTGCGGCTGCCGTGATCTTGGAGAAGCCTTGAGACGAATCGGTGAAGGGGCATCCATGCTTCGAACAAAAGGAGAGCCGGGAACAGGGAACATCGTTGAAGCGGTTCGTCATATGCGTAAAGTGAACAGTCAGATTCATACCCTACAGACAAAGTCCGATGACGAACTGATGACCTTTGCCAGAGACCTTGGTGCACCATATGACCTGGTTAAAGAAGTCAAGGAATTAGGGAAACTGCCAGTTGTCAACTTTGCGGCTGGAGGTGTCGCTACACCAGCAGATGCGGCGCTTATGATGAGCCTTGGTGCTGACGGCGTGTTTGTGGGATCTGGAATCTTTAAGTCTGAATCTCCAGAAAAATTCGCCCGTGCGATTGTTCGAGCAACAACAAATTATGAAGACTACACACTGCTGGCTGAACTGTCTAAAGACTTGGGTGAAGCTATGACGGGTATTGAGATCGGCCACTTAGCTGAATCAGAACGCATGCAGGAACGCGGGTGGTAGGCATGAAAAAAACCATTGGGGTCCTGAATCTCCAAGGAGCCGTACGCGAGCACATTCGAGCGCTGGAAAATATTGGGGTCAAACCTGTTTCAGTAAAGAAAGAGGAAGATTTTGACATAATCGATGGACTGATCATACCGGGAGGCGAGTCGACAGCTATCGGCCGTCTGATTCGAGAGCATCATCTGGAAAAGAGACTTAGAACCTTTCATCAGGATGGACAAGCCATATTCGGGACTTGTGCCGGGCTGATTCTCTGCAGTACGGATGACAGTCACCCGACGCAGGATCTTCGTCTGGGCTTCATAAACATAGAAGTTGAACGCAACGGCTTTGGTAGACAAGTAGCCAGTTTTGAAACAAAGCTGAACTTCAAAGGGATCGATCAGCCGGTTGAAGCGGTCTTCATCCGTGCTCCTTATATTCAGGAAGTCGGAGAAGGCGTCACTATCCTGGCAGAAGTGGACGGAAGAATTGTCGCTGCCGAACAGAACAATGTGCTGGTGACGGCCCATCATCCTGAACTCACTGATGACTTTGCTGTACTTGAATACTTTATGAAAAAAGTAAGCTGAGAAATCGAGCTTGAAATTAAATCTGCCCGAATACTTCGTTCAAGTAACGAGGTGTTTAGGCAGATTTTTGCTTGTCATCCTGATTCCTGTCATAGTATATACAAACCTTTAAGGAGATGTGAGACATGACAGAAGCAAAAGAAAAAGCACTGAAAATTTTGGACAAGAATGAAGTAGGCGTTTTAGCTACTGTATCAGGAAACAAGCCTGTGGCACGCTATATGGACTTTAAAAGTGATGATTTTGTATTGTATCCCGTTACGGATAAGCGTACTGAAAAAGTAGAAGATATTGAAGCGAACAATCATGCTTTCGTACTTATCGGCTACGAAGAGGGCGTATTCGACAAGGATTACCTTGAAATAGAAGCAACCGTTTCTCTGACTCAGGATCAGGACCTTATTGACCGAGTATGGAATGACTATATGGATGATACATATAAGGAGAAAGACGATCCGAACATCCTGGTTCTTAAACTGGCGCCACAAAAAGTAACGCTGAAGTTGAAAAAAGATGATAAGAGCGTACCAGTCGACTTTTAATTGAATAATATAATGATGACGGACCTCCGGGTATCCGTCATTTTTTTGTAAGAAATATGTTTCACGAGAGCTAGTGGGAGCAATACAGGGAAATTTTTTAATTGATAGGACTGACTTGACAGGAAGACTTTCATCAAAGAACAGTAACAGCGAAGAATCTATTGTGGTATAGTTAAGACAATCATGATGGACAATTGGAGGAGTGGCTATGCTTCATTTTCAAAATGGAAATCTCACGGTATTCAAAAGTACATTATTTCAAACGACCACAGTCATCATAGAAACAGAACAGTCGATAATCATGACCGACCCGAACTGGCTCCCTGAAGAAGTGAAGGAAATTAGAGCCTATATCGATGAGCGCCTAGGCGATAGAAAACTGTACATCATTTATACTCATAGTGATTATGATCATCTGATAGGTGCCGGCGCATTTCCTGACGCGTTCGTCATCGCCTCGCGAGCTTTTCATCATAATAAACGAAAAGACCAGATCGTTGATGAAATGAAGGCATTTGACCGAATGTACTATATCGAAAGAGAGTATGACCATAGCTACCCAACAGTCGACCGTCTGATAACGACAGACAATGATATGTTGAAACTGGGTGAGGTGACGCTTAAATTTTATCTTGCCCCAGGCCACACGGAAGATGGATTGTTTACGATAGTTGAACCCTACTGTTTCTTTTTATCAGGAGACTATCTTTCTGATGTTGAGTTTCCATTCATCTATAGTAGCTACAAAGATTATAAGCGGACAGTTAAGAAAGCACGATCAATCCTGGAAAATTATACCATCAGCTACCATGTGCCCGGACATGGAAATGTGACAGATTCTAAAGAAGAAGTCATGGACCGGCTGAACTTTTCAGATTACTACTTAACCCAGTTAACGACTGATTTTGAGAACCTGGAAGATGAGTGCAGAGCTCGTTATCCATTTTTTGAAGGGATGAAAGAGAGTCATCAGAAAAATTATGACTTAGCTGCTTCTAAACTGAAGAATAAAAAACGATAAGAGGAAGTCGGACACTAGGAATGGCAGTGTCCGACTTTTTTTACTAGCAGTTAGTTTTTTACAACATCTGCAATGTGACCATCAATGAGTCTAATCAGATCATCGGGATCAAGTTCAACTGATACTCCAACTTTTCCGGCACTGAAAATAATCGTATCGAACTGTTCTGCAGAGGAGTGAAGGACGGTTTTGAAAGTTTTTTTCATTCCGATGGGGGAGCATCCCCCATGTACATAGCCAGTCAGAGGCAGAAGTTCCTTCTCCTTGATCATGCTGATGCTTTTTTCATCGACAGATCGTGCTGCTTTTTTCAAATCCAGTTCTTCATTGACTGGAATGACAAAGACATAGACTTCATTAGATTTTCCTCGAGTAACTAGTGTCTTGAACTGCTGGTCAGGATTATTGCCCATTTTTCTTGCAACGTCTGTTCCACTGGAGACATCTGAGCCGAAGTAGTGGTGTTCCTTGTAATCAATGTTCTGCTGTTCCAATTGTCTGATGACATTTGTTTTGACTTGTTTACTCATGTGAGATCCTGCCTTTCTTTAAATAGATCGACTGTCCTGCTTATTAAATATCTGTAAGCGTGGTACGATTATCTCTCAATTATAAAAGAATGACAAGAACCCTTTTCAAAGGCTGGCTATAGAAGAGCAGGAAAAAAGCACGCAGTCTGCTTCAGCACAGAATAGACGTGCTAATAGCAGAAAGGTGCTTTAAAAAAAATAACTTCATTATAAAGACAAACTCAGGATACCCACTTCCTGTAGTCTAGAGCTTACTCTTCCTCTTCAGTCTCTGTCCCATCGCCTGAATCAGTATCGGTGTCTGTTTCGCCATCTGTCCCATCATTGCCATCGATGTCAATATCGACGTCCAGATCGGTATCATCGCCACCGTCTTCAGTCTGTTCTTCTGTCTGATCACCAGTATCCGTGTCAGTAGGGGTTCCTCCATCTCCCATGAAGAACATGACGACGATTACTCCTACGATGATGACAAGAGCTATGAGAAACAGGGCAAAGAGACCGGTGCGTCGATTCTCTTCATGTCTATGCGGATCGTTATTTCTATCTGCCAACTATACCACTCCTTTTGTTTAATATAGTTAGAGTATCATAATCATGCAGTTAGCTGTAATAATATGTTCCAAGAAAAAAACCAGCTAAGATAATCCTTAGCTGGCGGTATACTCGTTTTCGTTACGGGAGGTTTTTATCTTTCTCAGATGACAGGGTAAAGTTACGCTACGTTATGTTCTACTTCTACAGCTGCTCGTTCAAGCAGTGGTGGAATTCTTGGGACAGTTAATGGTGATACAATAAAGGTTAAAGCCATGAAACCAGCTAAGACTAATGCGAAAGCTTTTCTATGTTTTTTCATGAAAATCCTCCTTGTTTTAACGACAATTTATTATTGATTTCCGTCAGCGCCAGCTGAGAGAATGATAAAAGTTTTTTGTTGTTTTGTAGTCTGAAAATGCTGGAAGAGAGTTCAAAGCACTCTTTTGAATCCTCTAAGTTGCCTAGCTTATAAAAGATGTGTCCTTTCGTATGGTGAAAATCCCCTAACGAATATAGACAATTATTCTGAACTAACATATCAATACCTTCAGATACATAGGAAAGAGCTTCCTTGCTATTGTCCAATTGTTCCAAAGCTAAAGCATAATTCAAAGTTATTTTAGCGCGTATTTCAATGCTGACCGAATCATTTAAAATATCGATTCCACTTTTATATGATTGTCTTGCTTTTTCAAAATCGTCTCTTTTATAATAAATGATTCCACGAGCATTGTAAACTTCAACTGCAAGTTCTGTTTCAACATCATCAAGATATATACCATTCAGTATTTCAAGAGAGCGATCTCCACGATTATATAATTGGTATTCCAGTAATGCTTCAATCATAGCAAAAAACACCTTATCGTTAACATCACGCGAGCTATTTATCAGTAACTTGTGGTGGTCAAGCAAAAGCTCTATTGTTTTGTAGTCTCTGTTTAAAGAGTACTGCCTGATATTCTTCTTAACATCATGAAGCTCATTCTTTTTACTGTTGTCATGCTCTGCCTTGATCAGTTCGTTTTCTTCAAGACCCAGCCTTTGTTCGAGCTTATCAAGAATGGCTTTTTTCGGCACAATATCTCCTTTTTCCACACGGCTGATCAGAGCCTGTGCACAGATATCTTTTGCCAATTGCTGTTGAGTCAAACCAAGTTCTTTTCGCTTGATTTTTATGATTTCTCCTAATTTCATTTTCATCCCACGCTTTCTATATATGGAAGTATAAGTTATTGGAAGCCGTTTAGCAATCAAAAATATTAAATATTATTAAAAAGATTTATTCTTAATAAAAATGCAATAATTTGACAATAAAAAATAGACACGGTATAATTGCTTCGAATTCGAAATAAATTGCTCAAAGTCATAAGAGCCTTTATAGCAGAAAGCGCTTGAGCAAGCTCTTAATGAGAAATTCGAGTTTAAATAATATTTCACAAACAATGTAAAATAATACAGGAGGAGATTTAAAATGAAAGAATTAACAGGCATTCATCATGTTACAGCAATTACCAGCAGTGCGGAGAAGATTTATGACTTTTTTACGCATGTTTTAGGACTTAGACTGGTTAAGAAGACAGTCAATCAGGATGACATTCAAACCTACCATCTCTTTTTTGCAGACGACAAGGGAAGTGCAGGAACAGATATGACTTTCTTCGACTTTCCTAATATTCCTAAAGGTGTCCACGGAAATGATGAAATCTCAAGAACGTCATTTAGAGTGCCGACAGATGAGTCGCTCACATACTGGGTTAAACGATTTGAGAGACTAAGCATTGATAATGATGGAATACAGGAACAGTTCGGGAAAAAAGTACTGAGATTTACAGACTTCGATGATCAGCAGTATCAGCTTATTTCAGATGAATCAAATGAAGGGGTGGAGTCTGGAACGCCATGGCAGAAGGGACCGATTCCTCTGGAACACGCCATTACAGGGTTAGGACCGATCTTTCTGACTTATGCTGACTTCGATTATATTAAAGCTGTCCTTGAACAAGTATACAATATGAGAGAGATTGAACAAGAAGAGACATGTCATCTGTTCGAAATGGGCGAAGGTGGAAATGGAGCTCAAGTTATAGTCGATGTTCAGGAAAACTTGCCGGTGCACAGAGAAGGATTCGGAACGGTTCATCACGTGGCCTTCAGAGTAGATGATAAAAAAGCAATCGAAGACTGGATCGCTCACTATCAGCAGTTCCAGCTTCCTAATTCAGGATTTGTCGACCGTTTCTTCTTCCAGTCCCTGTATGCAAGAGTAACGAGAGGGATTTTGATCGAACTGGCTACAGATGGACCAGGATTCATGGGCGACGAACCTTATGAAACATTAGGAGAAAAACTGTCGCTTCCTCCATTCCTAGAGAATAGCAGAGAATCGATCGAAAGTCAGGTCAGACACTTCGATACAGTAAGAAGCACAAAGACATATGAAAAAGAATAACAGTTAAACAATAAACAGCAGAAAACCAGAGCTTTGAAAGCTCTGGTTTTCTGCTGTTTAATATGAGTAAAACAAGGCTATCCTCTATACCCATGAGGATGATTTTTATCGGTATGCTGCTTACCAGTTCAGAATGCCGATGATCAGCACTACGAGTATGGCAATTGGCGCAATGAACTTCACTGTGAAGATAAAGAGCTCTGACCATACAGTTCCGCTTGTATCTGTATGAGTTAGGATATCCTCTTTCTTCCAGGTCCAGCCCACAAATAGTACTGAAATCAGAGCACTCAATGGAAGGAGGAGGTTTCCGGTGAAGCTATCAATGAAGTCCAGGAAACTGTCTCCCATAATTGTTATTTCCATAGCTCCCTGGCTTAATGAACTCAATACACCCAGTAAAGAAATAACGAGCCCAACAATCAAAGTGACTGCTTTACGGGACATATTTAATCGGCGCATAAAGTAAGATACGGATACTTCAAGCAGCGAGATAGCTGATGTTAGCGCGGCTAATGACAATAGGATAAAGAATACGAGGCCGACAATCGTTCCAATGCCACCTAAGGCTTCGAAAATATTCGGGAGAACGATAAACACAAGTCCTGCTCCTTCAGCCGGATCAAGTCCGAAAGCAAATAATGCTGGGAAGATGATTAGTCCAGAAATAATTGCAAATAAAGTGTCCATTACGATGACAATCGCAGCAGCAGAAGTCAGACGCACATCGGGATTCAAGTAACTGCCGTATGTCAGCATAATGCCCATTCCCAGGCTTAATGTAAAGAATGCCTGTCCCATGGCAGCGAGATAGATATTAGGGTCAGCGAATGCGCTCCATTCTGGTCGGAACATGAAGTTCAGGGCTTCTGCAGTTCCACCGAGAGTCAGACTATATGCAGCCAGTATGATGACTAGCACACTCAAGGTAGGCATCATCCATTTACTGGATAATTCGATCCCTTTCTGAATCCCAAAAAAGACTATCCCGATAGTCAGAGCCATGAATATGAACTGCCAGACTATAGGGGATACAGTGCTGCCTATAAAGCCTAAGAAGAATTCAGAAGAATCTCCAGTAATGCCTCCAGTCAGATACTCGAAGGTGTATCGCAGTGACCAGCCTCCGATTACGCCATAAAATGACAGAATCAGAAAGGCTGCTAGCACACCCAGTCCTCCAGCTATAAACCAGGGTGATTTTGGAGCAAGCTTCTTGAACGCTTGAACGGCATCAGCCTGTGAGCGGCGTCCGATAGAGAATTCAATCAGCATGACAGGAAATCCGAGGAGCAGGACGCTTAATAAATAAATAATCAGAAATGCTGAACCTCCGCCTTCTCCCATAGCGTATGAAAATCGCCAGATATTTCCCAAACCTACTGCAGAACCCATAGAAGCTAAAATAAAGCCCCAGCGGGATCCCCATTGCTCTCTTTTTTGTTCCATTATAATAAACACTCCTTTTCTTTATGTAATGCACAATATTAAAGTAGTATACATTATAAATGAGTATATTTGAATGATTTTCTAATCTTTTGCTCATTTATAAAAAAACTTAAAACAAACCTCCTTTTGAATGCGTTTTACAAAGTGAGTGTACCGCTTTATATTAAGCGGTACAAGAGCAAATTTCAGAATGTAAATGATGGAAAATAGTGATTAAATACACAAAGTGAAATCAGAACATAAAAAGGAAGCGTTTGCATATAGAAAATAATGATTGAGGTATAAAAACTTTTGATACTATAAAGAGTCATTATTTTCAGAAATCTAGTAATTAAAGGGAACTACAATAAAATGAGAATAGTCTGAGTATAGATAGAATTTATAGCACTATAGGTTTTAAGTATTTGCAGTTAAATGAATATAAGGTAAACTTAAATTAAGCGTTTACATAAAATAGGGGGATTATTTATGCATACTGTAGCAGTTGCCGGGGGCTCGAGATCGGAGATCAAAGAGCTGGTCCAACTGAGTCTTGAAGATTGGGGAGACCAGGTAAAATTTATTGTATTTGATACTGAAGATAATATTGATTCAGATGACCTGTGGGAGTACCGGGGGTATTCATCCGAAGAAGAAATGGTTAGAGAAGCCGTCAGGAGCGTCGCTTCCGGAGAATCAGGTATTCTGCTTAAAGGTGGGATAAAAACGCATACCCTTTTGAAAGAAGTTCTCAAAAAAGAATATAAGCTTAAGAAGCAGGACCTTCTGTCGCACGTCGCTTTAGTTAATCTGCAGGCGCTCGATCGGCATATTCTACTGACGGATGCCGGGATGAATATTACTCCCGATGATGATCAGCTTGAACAGATCATAAATAATGCCATACAAGTCGGCCAGTCTATTGGTCTGAAGAAACCCAAAGTGGCTCTGATAAGTTCTGCTGAAAACGTCAATCCTAAGATGCCTTCATCACTGACGGCTGACCGGTTGACGAAGCGGTTTAAAGACCATGAAGAAGCGACGGTATACGGGCCCATATCACTGGATCTGTCTCTTTCTGAAGCAGCAGTCACAAGCAAGCGATTCACTGGTCCAGTAGCCGGAGATGCGGATATCTTAGTCGTTCCTAATATAGATGTCGGAAATGTCCTGTACAAAACGCTTCTTCTATTTGGCGATGCAACGATTGGTGGAACGATCGTAGGAACAAACGTACCGATCGTTCTGACCTCAAGAAGCGATAAGGTCAGAAGTAAATTATATGCCTTGCGGTTTGCCTTGATGCAGGCCGAGAGTAATCAGTAAGTCATTAGCAGGAGGATTTAAATGAAAGAGTATATACTAGCAATCAATCCAGGTTCCACATCTACCAAGGTATCATTGTTCAATGAAAAGGAAGAAGTAGCAACAAGGACCATCAGGCACAGCACAGAAGAAATTGGTCAGTTTGACGGCGTCATGCAGCAGAAAGCCTTTCGAATGGAGCTGATTCTTTCATTTCTGTTAGAAGAGGGGTTCGCGGTAGAGACATTAAGGGCTGTAGTAGGAAGAGGCGGTCTTCTTAAGCCCATACCCGGCGGTACTTATTTAGTAGAGAAAGACATGCTTAAAGACCTTGAAGAAGAGAAATATAATACACATGCTTCTAATTTAGGAGCTGTACTGGCTTATGAAATCGCAGAATTGGCAGGAGTCGAAGCCTACATTGTTGATCCTGTCGTTGTGGATGAACTGAACGATGTCGCCAGAATTTCAGGTCTGAAAGGGATCGATCGGAGAAGTGTTGTACACGCCTTAAACCAGAAAGCGGTTGCGAGAAGGGTTTTAAGAGAAAAGGGAAAGACCTATGAAGCAAGCAGGTTGATCGTGGCCCATATGGGTGGAGGTTCAAGTATTGCCGCACACGATCAGGGGCAGATGATCGATGTAGTCAACGGACTGGATGGGGAAGGCCCCTTCACTCCCGAACGAACTGGCGGACTGCCCCTCTATGACTTTGCCAAGATGATTCTGGAAGAAAATCTGAATCTGGATGACGTTAAAAAACGACTAGCAGGAAAAGGTGGCATGTATTCGTACTTAAAAGAAATCGATCTGAGACATGTTGTTGAGCGCATCGATAATGGCGATGAAGAAGCAAGACTCATTTTGGAAGCGATGACCTACCAGCTAGCGAAAGCCATTGCCGAAATGGCAGCTGTTCTCAAAGGCAGGGTGGACCTTATTATTCTGACTGGAGGCATCGCCTATGCTAAGCTTGTAGTAGAACAAATCAGCGAGCGGGTAGATTGGATCGCACCTGTGACCGTTCATCCCGGCGAAATGGAAATGGAAGCCTTGTTTGAAGGCGTGATGCGTGTATTAAATAATGAAGAACAGGCGAAACACTATTAAGGAAATGTGAGGAGAACGTTATGGCGATTGAAACAGAATTACTGATTCTTGGCGGAGGCACCGGTGGATACGTTGCAGCTATCCGGGCAGCCCAGCAAGGCTTGGATGTTGTCCTGGTTGAAAAAGATAAGCTCGGTGGCACGTGCCTGCACCGCGGCTGTATCCCGTCCAAAGCTCTGCTGAAAAGTGCAGAAGTTATGGATACCTTTAACATGGCAGATGAATTCGGTATTGAGATTGGGGAGACAGCAAAAGTCAATTACTCGAAAGTGACTAAACGAAAAGAGGCCATCGTTGATCAGCTGTATCAAGGGGTTCAAGGTCTGGTTAAGAAAAATAAGATAAAAGTCGTTCAAGGTAAAGGAGCAGTACTCGGTCCATCTATTTTCTCTCCGGTATCCGGTGCGGTGGCTGTTACCTTTGATGATCCTGACAAAGAAGAAGAGATCTACGTTCCTAAGAAACTGATTATTGCGACAGGCTCCGTTCCTAACTCTCTGCCGCACCTGCCTCTTGATGAAGAAATGATTCTGTCTTCAGATGGGATGCTGAGGCTTCAAGAACTGCCTGAGCGTATGGCGATCGTTGGTGGAGGGGTCATAGGAGTTGAATGGGCTTCCCTGCTTCACAGTCTAGGTGTTGAGATCACGATCTTTGAAGCACTGGACCGCCTGGTAATCAATGAGAGTAAGCAAGTATCCAAGGCCCTGCAAAAGCAGTTTGAAAAACGGGGAATCGATGTCAAAGTCGGTCAGCTTGTAGAACAGGCTGAGATAGAAAACGGAAAAGTGTCTCTCTCAATTAAAGGAGAAGACGATCCACTTGTGGTGGATAAAGTCATGGTTGCAATTGGACGTAAACCTGTGGTGGAAGGCATCGGCCTTCAGAACACTTCAGTCAAATATGATGCAAAAGGCATTCAAGTCAATGGCCATTACCAGACTTCCGAGAGCCATATTTATGCTATCGGCGACTGCATCGACACCCTTCAGCTGGCTCATGTGGCTATGAAAGAAGGAGAGCTGGCGGTGGACCACATTTGCCATGATACTAGTGAGCCGATCAATTATGTCAACGTACCAAGATGCACCTATACGTCTCCGGAAATAGCCAGCGTTGGCTATACTAAAGAGACTCTTCCAGAAGGGAAGAAAGTGAAGACAGGAACCTTCCAGTTCAATTCGAACGGGAAAGCACTGATCGGAGGTAAAACGGACGGCTTTGTAGAAGTAATCAAAGATGAAGAAACGGATGATTTAATTGGAGTATCCATCATCGGTCCCCATGCAACGGATCTGATTTCTGAAGTAAGTACAGCTATCTATATGGATGCCAGCCCAATTGAAATCGGCGAGGCGATCCATCCTCATCCGACCTTATCTGAAGCCATTCAGGAAGCCGCTCTGGATGTATACAAATTAGCGATTCATAAATAAGAAAGTGAGTGAAGAAGCGATGAAAAAACTGGAAGAATCTGGTTTAACAAAACAAGAAATCATTCAAGCCTACAGACATATTCTTATGGGGCGCCGGCTCGATGAACGCTTATGGCAGCTGACACGAATTGGGAAGACCTCCTTCAATATCTCCGGTCAGGGACATGAAGTGGGACAGGTAGCGATGGCGATGGCATTCCAGCCTGAAAAGGATTATTTCCTCCCTTATTACCGTGATATGACTGCGTGTATGGTCTGGGGGATGACAGCTAAAGACATTATGCTTGGATCGCTCGGTAAAGAAGATGATCCTTCGTCTCACGGCCGGCAGATGCCGAACCATTACGGCTCTAAAGAGCATAATATTGTGTCCCATTCATCAACGGTTAGTACACAGTTCCCGCTCGCTACAGGAGTGGCTTATGGGGCACAGCTGAAAAAACAGGACTATGTCACGTTGACCGCTACCGGTGAAGGATCTGCGAACCAGGGCGAAGTGCAGGAAGCGATGAACTTTGCAGGAGTTAAGAAACTGCCGCTGATATTCGTCATTGAAAATAATGGCTATGCTATCTCCGTAGGCACGGATGAACAGTATGCCAATGAAACGATGGCAGAACGTGGACCTGCTTATGGATTCCCGGGAAAAAGAGTTAACGGCAATGACTTTGTCGAAACCTATCTGGCATTCAAAGAAGTTGTAGAGCGTGCGCGCAGTGGAAAGGGGCCGGCGCTTATCGAACTGATGGTATCACGGCTAACCTCTCACTCTGCTGACGATGACCACACCGTCTACCGTTCCAAAGAAGATATTGAAAATTTGAAGAAAAACGATGGGCTTCTGTTCTTTGAAAAGCAGCTGATCGATGAAGGGTATCTGACCCGTGAAGAAATGACAGACATTGATACTGAGCTGAAAAAAGAGATCAATAAAGCGACAGACGAGGCAGAAGAGATGCCGGAACCGACGGCTGACACTATTCTTGACCACGTTTATGCAGAAAAATAGATTCTGAAAGGACGGAAGAAGCCTATGGCAATGATGACGTATTTAGAAGCCATTCGAAAAGGAATAGAAGAAGAAATGGCACGTGATGAAAATGTAGTGATCTTCGGCGAGGACGTCGGAGGAGTAAAAGGTGGTGTGTTCGGAGTCACAAAAGGACTGGCTGAACAGTTCGGAGATCACCGTTGTTTTAATACACCGCTGACAGAAGGTGAGATTGGTGGACTGGCAGTAGGACTCGGACTCGTCGGCTACCGGGCGATCGGAGAATTCCAGTTTGCCGACTATATCCTGCCTGCCGTCAATCAATTGATATCGGAAGCGTCACGCATGCGTTACCGTACGAAAGGAGATTGGACAGCACCCATTGTCTACCGTGCACCTTATGGAGGTGGAGTAAGAGGGGGGCTGTATCACTCTCAATCTACAGAAAAGGTCCTCTTCGGTCAGCCCGGACTGCGTATCGTTACCCCGTCTTCTCCACATGACGCCAAAGGACTGATCAAAGCGGCAATCCGCTCTGACGACCCTGTTTTGTTTTACGAGCATAAACGGTTGTATCGCCTACTTAAAGAAGATGTATCCGATGACGATTATGTCGTACCTCTTGACAAGGCAAATGTCGTACGCGAAGGCGACGATATTACGGTCATCGGCTATGGCATGGTTCTGAATCATGCCTTGAAAGCAGCTGAGACGCTGAGCAAAGAGGGATACGAAGCAGAAGTTGTCGATGTGCGTTCCTTGTATCCACTGGATAAGGAGACGCTGGTCAAAGCAGCGAAAAAAACAGGTAAAGTCCTACTGGTTACAGAAGACAACCTGGAAGGCAGCATCATGAGCGAAATATCAGCGATTATTGCTGAAGAAGCGCTTTTCGATCTGGATGCACCGATCAAGAGACTTGCCGGGCCGGATTCTCCAAGCATGCCGTACGCTATTGCATTGGAACGCGAATTCCTGGTTAACGAAGAAAAAGTGACGAATGCTATGCGAGAACTGGCAGAGTTTTAAGGAGGATCAGTTGATGAGTATTGAAATTATTGAAATGCCTCACCTAGGTGAGAGTGTAACCGAAGCCTCCATAGCTGCATGGCTGGTTTCAGAAGGAGATCGGATCGAAAAATACGACCCGATTGCAGAAGCAGTGTCCGACAAGGTGACAACAGAGATCCCTTCCAATTATTCCGGAATAGTCAAAGAATTTCTGATAGACATAGACACGGATGTTGAAATAGGAACACCAATGGTGAAAATTCAGACAGATGAAGAAGGAGAGGATGAGGGAGAGAATTCAGACAGCTCGGAAGCAGGAATTGAAACAGGTGAGGAGTTCACTGACCACATCAACGAGGAAATCGTCAAGGAAGCGGAAAGGGAACCGATGGAGCGGCAGACGACGAGTGATGAGAAGCAGTCGACTCCAAAGGATACCCAAAAAGTTCCCGACAGTTCGACCCGCTATTCTCCGGCAGTTGTTCGTATTTCACAGGAGCGCGGCATCAATCTGTCCCAAGTTGAAGGTACAGGAAAACATGGGCGAATCACTCGAAAAGATGTGCTGGCATTCGATGTAGACAGTCAGAAACCTGCTGCACAACAGTCTTCTGATAAGAAAGAGAATCGTTCAGAGGAATCATCTCCAGTTGAAGCAGAATCGACGCGTCCTCAAAAAGCAGCACCGGCAGCTTCACTTCTGCCAAATGGCGGCGAAGTGGTTCCCGCTGATGGCATACGCAAAGCCATTGCCCGGAAAATGGTTCAAAGTTCAACTGAGATCCCGCATGCCTGGCTGATGGTCGAAGCAGATGTGACCAATATCGTTAAACTGAGAGAACAGACAAAAGCTACATTCAAAGAGCATGAAGGCGTGTCACTGTCCTACTTCCCGTTCTTTGTAAAAGCAGTCGTTCAGGCACTTAAGAAGCACCCAGTTATTAATACCTCGTGGGACAATGGAAATATTGTCTATCATAAAGACATCAGTATTTCGGTTGCGGTCGCTACTGACGAGCATTTGTTTGTTCCTGTTATCCATCAGGCTGATCGCTACTCACTGAATGGCTTGTCCAAAGAAGTCAGTCGCCTGGCAGGACTCGCCCGGCAAGGCAAGTTGACCACGTCAGATATGCAAGGTGGAACGATGACCGTCAACAACACTGGAAGTTTCGGATCAGTCCAGTCGATGGGAATCATTAATCATCCTCAAGCTGCGATCCTGCAGGTGGAAAGCATCAATAAGCGATTTGTTCCTACTGAAGAAGGCGGCTTTAAAGCAGCAGATATGGTCAATCTATGTCTGTCAATCGACCATCGGATCATTGATGGGCTGCAGGCTGGACGTTTCCTTCAGACTGTAAAAGAAAACCTCGGCCGATTCTCTGATGAATCCGATTTGTATTGAATAAAAAAATCCCCCTCGAGGTGAGAGGGACGTACGATGGGTTAAGGGAGTCAGTTCTTCTTAATCTCAGCAATGAGTTCTTCGATCGCTTTAGTCGGAGCTTTGCCTTTCTTTAAGGCGATACCGATTGAAAAATAATCATTCTTATCTTTTAGAGGAATCCATTTCAATCCATCGAGAGATCCGATCGAGCGATACTCAATAGGCAGCAGACAGATCGAATCAAGCGTCTGCAGGCTGTATAAAAGAACCTGCAAGTCATCATGGTACATGACAATATCCGGTTCGAATCCGAGGTGACGGCTGCGCTCCAGTAGCATCTGACCAAGCATGAAATTCTCGTTCAGTGTAGAAAAACGCTGATTTTTCAAGTCTATAAAGGTCAGTTCTTCGGCATCAGCCAAGGGATTCGTTTCAGGCATAACGACATGGACACTGTACCCTTTTGTCGATGTATTCAGAGCTTCGATGGAAATGGCGTTAGACTGGGTATTCGGAAATGATACGAGGCCAATATCCAGCTCGTCATTCGCCAGCATAGTCTGTATTTTACGTGACCCGTTTTGAGTAATGATCAGATCGACATTCTGATGTGTAGCGATGAAGCTTGATATCTGTTCCATATACTGTACGGCAAAAAGGATAGTCAGGCCTAGCCTGATAGTTTCTTTTATATCCGTTTTCATATGCTGGATTTTATGTACCAGATCGTCAAAGTCGTTCACTATCTGCGTACCTTTCTTGTACAGCAGTTTTCCGGACCGGGTCAGATTGAACGATTTGTCATGAGGGTTGAACAGATGGGTATTCAGCTCGGATTCAAGCTTTTTAATCGTAAAAGATAAAGTCGGCTGCGTCACAAACAGATTTCGGGCAGCTTGAGACAAGTTTTTAGTGTTGGCGATCTCTATAAAATATTTTAACTGTTTAATATCCATCGGATCCATCCTTATTATTAATATGCTCGTCTGTTCATTATACATGACTTGAGTAAGCGGCAGCATAAAATGAGTCAGTTATTACCTACTTTTAACGGAATCATATCTAGTCAAATTTAAAAACGGAAAGGAAGTAGACAAATGGATATTTTTAAAGCACTGGAAGAATATGACTACGAACAACTGATTTTTATGAATGACAAAGAGACGGGCCTGAAAGCCATCACCTGTATTCACGATACGACATTAGGCCCTGGCCTTGGCGGGACGCGGTACTGGACATATGACAAAGAGGAAGAAGCGATTCTGGATGCCATGCGTTTGGCTAAGGGAATGACCTACAAAAATGCTGCAAGTGGACTGCCCATAGGCGGAGCGAAAACGGTAATTTTAAAGAATCCAGATAAAGAAGTAAACAAAGAGGCAATGTTCAGAGCATTCGGACGATTTGTCGAAGGGTTGAACGGCCGTTACATAACTGCGGCGGACGTCGGCACAACTGAAATCGAGATGGATTATATTTATCAGGAAACGAACTATGTTGCAGGAACTGGACTCAAACCGGGAACGTCAGGCAATCCTTCTCCTTCAACTGCTCATGGTGTTTACGTGGGGATGAAAGCCGCTGCTAACAAAGCGTTCGGCTCCCCGTCGCTGGAAGGCAGACGGATCCTGATTGAGGGAGTCGGTAAAGTCGGATATATTCTGGCCGAGAAAGCTATAGCAGAAGGGGCTCATGTCATAGCTGCTGATCTGTTTGAGGAGCCAAGAAATCGGGCACGTGATTTAGGATGCCAGATCGTTGCTTCCGATGACCTGTTTTCAGTCCAGGCCGACATTTATGCACCTTGTGCTCTAGGAGCAACCGTCAATGATGACAGTCTGGAAAAAATTAAAGCCGCGGGCATCAAAGTCATTGCAGGCGCCGCCAATAATCAGCTCGAAAAAGCTCGGCACGGAGATAAACTTGAAGAAATGGGACTTATCTATGCTCCGGACTACATCATTAATTCAGGTGGAGTCATTCAAGTGGCAGACGAGTTCAACGGGGGCTACAACGAAGCGCGTGCACGTATGTCCATCGACAGAGTGTACGATCAGATTGAAAAAGTATTTGCCATCGCAGAACGTGACGGCATTCCTTCTTACAAAGCGGCGGATATCCTGGCAGAAGAACGTATTGCTGCAGTTAGAGGCACTCGAAGTATATTTAATCAGCATACAAAATCGATTCTGAACCGTTAAAAATATAAGTTAGGAAAGATTACAATAAACCGCATGATGCGTCAGATCTTCATTCAGGCAGTTAAGTCTGTTTTGAAGGTGGACAGATCATGTGGTTTTTACTATATGAGTATTTTCGGATCCAAGGACTGATCTCATATAATTTAGGTAATAATATAAGAAGCAAAGGTGTTATCAGATGGATTTTAATACAATTGAATAGTCCAATTCTGAGAAAGAGATGATCTATGCTATAATAGACAAAAAATTAGGGATAGGGTGGCTCAAGGCAATGCATTCACGATTACTTGAAAAATACGGTGTCATAACTAAAGTAGCCGGATCTGATTATAATTTCAGGTATCAGACCGCAGGAAGCAAAGTGGCTGACGATATGAACAGGCTTTTAAATGAAATAGATTCCGACAGACCGGATGAGATTTATACCGGTCAACAGGTCCATAGTGCAAATGTCACCTATGCAGATGGATCAAACGGCGATTCATTTGTCTTCGGCAAGACATTCAAGGAAACAGACGGTCTGCTGACAGACAAAAAAAGAGTCGGCTTGCTTATCAAGTATGCGGACTGTACACCGGTTATTCTTTATGATCCTGTGCATGAAATACTGGTCAATGTCCATTCGGGTTGGCGGGGGACGACTCAGCGCATCACCACTAAAGCGATAGAGAAGATGATCAGTAAGTATAATACGGATCCTAAAACGTTGATTGCTTACGTCGGACCATCAATCGACCAAGATAATTATGAAGTGGGGCCGGATGTATATGAAGCATTTGCCGGATTTGCCGAAAGGGATCAGTTTTTCAGGAAGACAGGGGCTAAATATAAGATGAGCATGACGGATGCGAATCTGTCGATATTGAAAGAAGCGGGAATCAAAAATGAAAATATAGAAGTAGAGCGGGCCTCTACATTCACAGATAAACGGTTGCATTCAGCTAGAGGAGAAGGGGTCAGCTATCAGCTGAACGGACTTTTTGCCATGATGAGCTGATCGATAAAAAATAACGCTGCCGATTGCTTGAAGCAGAAAAATCAGGGTATTCTCTTCCTGACTCTCTGCTGACCAATCGGCAGCGTTTTATAATGAGTCCAGTCCATTGATTAAAGCGGGCAGAACAGGATCCATATAGTCTTCTGGTGCTTCAGCCTGTGAAGACTCACAGTAATCCTTGGTCATTCCCAGTAACGCATGGGTCAGCATTCTAGCCAGCTTAAGATGAACCGAAGATTCTATCCCAGGTTTATGGAGAGCCAGATGTGAAGATAGAATATCGATTAGATGAGAATGGATCACCAGATCGATCATTTCAGACTCCTCCGATCCATCCGAATACGAATCGAGTGTTTTTTCGAATCGAATCAGCGAGATAAAAAGTTCTCTAAGTGTATCTTCAGTCGACAAATGCTCTTTGATATCAGGACGACTGCTGCAGCCAAGGTTTGACCGCAAGGCTTCACTGACGACTTGCTCAAGCAAGTCATATTTATCTAGAAAATGATTATAAAAGGTGGCCCGATTGATCCGTGCTTCTGTAGTGATATCTTTAACGGTAATAGAGGAAAATGGCTTTTTTCCTGAAAGAAGGACAAAAGCATCGATAATCTGTGTTCTTGAACGTATCACACGAGGATCTTTTTTTACTTGCACTGTACTTGTCTGCCTTTCTACTGGAATGCTAAACAGACGGATATGTCTGTTATCTAAACAACACATCTACTATACTGTTGGTTTATTTCCAAGTCAAGCTGTCATATAATAAGCAATGCAGCTGACTTACGAATAGTTAGCATTTAAAAGGAGGAGTTAATTTATGGTAAAGATAGGAATTATAACGGGTAGTACACGAGATACACGTGTCAATAATCAGGTGGCTGAGTATGTACTTGAAAAAGCGAAAGAGGTACAGGATGCAGAGTTTGAAATCGTCGATATCAAAGACTACGATTTGCCGATGTTCAACGAGGCCCTTCCGCCATTAATGGCAAACAAGCAGTATGGCAAAGAAGGCAATCAGAAATGGTCTGAGAAAATCGACTCACTCGACGGGTTTATTTTCATCACACCTGAATATAACAAGTCGATCACTCCATCATTGAAAAATGCAATTGACTACCTTGCTTCCGAGTGGGGGAATAAAGCGGCAGGAATCGTTGGTTACGGGTCGACCTTAGGGGTAGCGGCGACTATCAGTCTACGTACGATTCTATCTAATGCCAACGTGGCTACAGTAGGACCTACCGGTGGATTCAGTCTCTTCACTGACTTTGAAGACATGACAACATTCCGTCCCTCAGAAGTACACAACCCGACAATCAAATCTGTAATCGATACAACTGTTTCATGGAGTCGTGGACTGAAAACAATCAGAGGATAATAAATACACTAAAGAAGATAAAGGAAGAGTCGCTGACCAGGTCAGCGACTCTTTTTTGATAAAGTTGTCGAAAAAACTGGACTTACTGGTCCATAATTTATAAACCCATTAATAGATAGGAGAAAAAGAGGCGGATGCCTCTTTTCAAATAGAAATCTTTTGACCTTTAGAAATGATTAAGAACCGAATGCCTCATAAAGTAGAGATATGGGGTATTCGCATCCAGAATAAAAGAACGAATGCCTCATAAGATAGAAATATGAGGTATTCACAACTAAAAATTAAGATGAATGCCTCATAAAACAGAGATTTGAGGCATTCGCCAACTATATGGATGAGGTCAAAGAGGCGGAAGCCTCTTTTCCGATCGAAAGTGAGGCATATAGAAGACTCGAATGTGCCATAAATGGATATATGGACTGTTCATTTCGAAAAAAGGTGGTCGAATGTGTCATAAATAACTATATGGTGTATTCACGGAATGAAAACAGGTGCGACTGGTTCATAAACAGATATATGAACCATTCATCTTTAAAAAATGAGACTTGACCAGAATCGATCAGAATAACGTCTACCGGAAAATCAGGCCAGTTGTCTTACTCTCTCCAGAATACAGCCTACTGTATAGTAAAGCTGGTTTACTTCAGCGATGTGGACTGATACACTAACTGAAAGAACAAGGAGTGCCGCAACCATAACTAGGAGAACGATCACTCAGTAAAAGGAGTCGGAATATGAGAAATAGAGTGAATAAATGGCTGATCGCCGGTCTGTTCATCAGCCTGATCATGATAATCATCGGTTATTTCCTGTGGGCGATTGATGTTCCTGTGGATGTGCTTGCGGGACTTACTGCAGAAGAAGTGAACCAGATGCAGCAGGAACTGGCTTTAAACTATTCAGCTGGATTTTTTCTGTTGAATCTGGGCTTTGTCATTTTTACAGGAACATTGATGGCATTAGTTATCAGAAAACTTTTGGATATATTTACTGACAGGTAAAAGTGTATTTTACATTCTCCTTACAAAAGGTTATTTGCATTCGATTCCATTTGAATTAAATGAAAGATGATATACACTAGAGGTATCTCAAACAGAAGGAGTGAAGTGAATGGAACAGCAAGTGTACACCACCTATTGGCAGAATCGGCTGAGTAATGTAAAAAAAGAACACGGGAGTTACGAAAACGAGGAAGAGGCAATTAAGGGAATCAAAGCCTGGTGGGAACTTCATAAAGAAGCCTACCCGCATGCTGAGTACAAACGGACCAATTCAGGCGCTCTGGAAATTATTTATAATGATGATAATCACTTTTATCGCATTGAGAAACGCAGCATAGAAGGAAAGTTACCCAGTCGGAAATATAAACTACGAAAACCAGGAGAGGTGGAAGCTCTGCGTTCCAAACACAGCCTCCACGAGGAAGCCTATCTTTTTGAAGAACTGGCAGAACCGTATCAGGACAGGTTAGTACAGGCTATGGCTGACTCTATGAAACTCAGAAATTACGTATATGATTCAGAAGGCAGACCGATCAAAAAGTTAAATGAAAAATAATCGTATTCACTAAAGCCTCCCTTCCCATGGTGGGTTTGATGAAGGAAGCAGGAGTAGATGTCACGTACAAGAAATATGGAGGACCGGAGATGAACACCTCCAGCACATTTTTCACTGCAATATGAACCTTGAAGAAGCGAAAAATTGTAATCGTGAGGAAACAGAGTTCTTCAAGAAGCATTTAAACAGATAAAGAACCGGACAAATTCCGTTATGGACTTTGTCCGGTTCTTTTAC
Organism: Alkalibacterium sp. m-11; assembly: GCF_054658155.1. Taxonomy (NCBI): domain Bacteria; kingdom Bacillati; phylum Bacillota; class Bacilli; order Lactobacillales; family Carnobacteriaceae; genus Alkalibacterium; species Alkalibacterium sp. m-11. The sequence continues at coordinate 430 of NZ_BAAGIR010000026.1, read as the reverse complement.
GTTTTTTTAGAACGTCCTGCTCTATTATCTATTTATCATCATTTGACAGAAGACTCCCACCTCTAAGCGAAGCGTAGGTGGGAGATGAATGCCTATTGAGCGAAGCTCAAAACAGCCCTTCTGATTTTAATGCTTTTCGCAACAGTTCAAGTACACTGGCTGTAAATGTAGCTATGCTGTTTTTCTCTTGATACGTTTCAATTGCTTCCACTAAATCTTTGGGGAAGCGAATTAGTTTTTGAATCTTTTCCATTGACACCACTCCTTAAATACTATATCATTATGATATACAAAAGGAGGTGGATTGTCAAATGAAAATTCATAAAGCCTATAAATTTCGACTCTATCCAAACAAAGAACAGGCTATTTTGATTAACAAGACTATTGGGTGTTCCCGATTCATCTACAATCATTTTCTCAATCAGTGGAA
>NZ_BAAGIR010000025.1:0-24431 GCF_054658155.1 Alkalibacterium sp. m-11 | reverse complement strand
CAAAAGTCAAGTAATAAGCATAAAAATGTGAAAAAATTTAAAAAAAGAAAATAAGTGGAGGGAAAACTCAAAAGAGAAAACCCTAAATCCACTTATATAGAGCATCTATAGTTTCCTAGGTGTCTCTAACTCTATAAGGAGTGAGGTATTAAATGAAGAAAATATTACTGACAGTAACCCCCTTTGTGGATTATCCAGGGTCTATTCCCAATGAATTCGTATCTCGGCATCTTGCGAGGCAGCTTATTGAAGAAGGCTTCGATGTCCACATACTTGCAAATAAATCGCAAAGTAAAAACTGGCCAAAAGAAGCTAAGGTCATAAATGGAAGCATTACGAAACCTGACGATACTCCTCTGGCATTTGAAAATATAGATGCAGTATTTCTCGCAGGAGCTATTCCGGAAACTGTTTACGAAGCTGTAAATATGGCTAAAGAAGCTGGTGTAAAGAAAATAGTAACATTATCTTCACATGGTCCTGAAATAGAAATTCAATTTCCCCCCGACAGCTGGTATTGGTTAGCTATTGATGTGGTAGTTGAGCGTTCGGAGATTAAACATACGCGTATTGTTCCTTCAAATATTATGGCTTCTACTCTGGTTGGAGACCATTATTCAGCTGGTAAAAGTTGGGCAGAACATATAAGAGAAGATAGCCTAATTCAAGAGCCATACGTTCATACAAAAGTCCCTCTGATCCATGAAGAAGATTTAGCATTCGTAATTTCTAAAGAACTTCAACAAGTCAATTTATCTAATAAAACACTGCATGTTTATGGGCATTCTATAAGCCCTTTGGAGCGCAAAAAAATCCTAAGTGAAGTATTAAATAAAGAAATAAAATTCAAAGAATTAACCTCAGATGAGGCTTTTGAATACTTCCGCCAGGAAGGGCTTGATGAGTATGAAATCTCTCACAGATTAGGAGTACTTGAATCCATTTCAAATAACCCAGTTGAATTTAACTCTGAAATTACAAATATTATTAATAGACCTCTAAAAACATATTCTCAATGGGTTAAAGAGCATACTTCATTCTTGAATGGATAAACATAAAATAAATGGAAGGGTAATCGCATAACAGCACCTAATGCCCCACGAACGAGGCGCGATTGTTGAAGATCACATCAGAAAATGATCTAACTTTTTTAACAGGGGTCAGGTTCATGATGGCATTCAGGATCGTCGTTTTACCGACCCCGTTCACGCCGACGAGACAGCTGATTTCTCCTTTTTCGATCGTAAAGGACACGCCGTTCAGGACTTTTTTCCGTCCGAACTGTTTATGGATATCTTTAACTTCGATCATTTTTAAGCCTTCTTTCTATTTGCAAGTTCCTGTTCGATCATGGGCATCAGTTCTTCAAGATCCATGTCGATAGGGTCTATAGCGGAAACGAAGCGAGTGATCGCCTGGTTCAGCCATTCTTTTTTCAACTGATTAAGCACATTCGGATCTTCACTGATCCGGCTGGGTTTATTCGGTTCTGTAAAGATCAATCTCTGTTCCTCCATTTCGCTGTAGGCCCGCTGAACGGTGTTCGGATTGATTTTAAGCTGATTGGCCAGCTGGCGCCTCGACGGCATTTCAACCCCAGGTTTCAGCTCACCTGAGACAATCTGTTTCTTTAGATGGGTCATGACCTGAAGATAGATAGGGTCACGCTTATTAAACGTTACACTCAAACTCAGGACTCCTTTCGACTGGTACTCATGAATCAATCCGTAGTGCTGGGATAGACGGCATGAGGGTAATGTACCGTGTGTACTAAGCAGGTAATACACTAGGTGTAAAAAAAGTAGAGCCGTCAGTTCTGGCTCACTGTTCAAAGTGTATTATATGCTTAATACAATTCAGGTGTCAACTATTTTTTTGCATTTATTTACAATGCCTATCCTTGCTCGTCACCTCGCACTTTTGATGTAGAAAAAAAGTCCCCGTCACTCAAAGGAGTAACAGAGACCGGTGAAGGCATTATTTACTTGACCGTGCTAATTTTCCGGATAGAATCGGTTTTTTTGACGCACCTGTCAGCTGACGTTTGAATGCGTAGTAGGATCCCAGTAGAGGGAACAGCGCTGCGACCCAGGCAAGCGGATTAGACAGCCCCACACCGACAAAGCCCAGTGACTGTGACAGAATCAGAGCAGCTCCGACACGTGCAAACAGCTCGAACAGTCCGGCAAGAGTTGGGGCAGTACTTTTACCTAATCCCTGAAGTGTATAGCGGTGAACGATCAGGATAGCCAGGAAGACATAGAATGTCGAGTTCGTCATGAAGTATAGGCGAGACATGTTAAGGATCTCGATATTTTCAGGTCCGACGAACAGCATAGCAATCTGTCGTCCGAAAATGACCAGCAGCGCACCGACTACAACACTGTAGCCTAATGTCACTTTCATTATTTTCTGTACACCTTCCCATACACGGTCCAGATTTCCGGCACCATAGTTCTGTGCGGTATAAGTGGCCATTGTGACACCGACAGCCATAAGAGGCTTGGTAGCCAGGGCATCGATTTTTTGAGCTGCAGTCGTTGCAGCAACAGCTTCAGGTCCAAGTGTGTTCAAAGTCATAGTAACAGCTATCATACCGATGGCAATAAGTGATGTCTGGAAGCCCATAGGGAAAGCAATAGAAGCATGTTCTTTGATCTGTCTGAATCCGGCAGTCCAGTCTTCTTTATGAATTCTGAACATAGGGACATTTTTTTGAATATAAACGAGACCGATCACGCCTGAAACGAACTGTGAGATGACTGTTGCCAGCCCGGCTCCTGCGACGCCCATATCGAAGACCAGGATGAAAACAAGGTCTAAAATAACATTCAGCACTGATGAAATGGCTAGAAAGACAAGTGGCGCTTTTGTATTTCCGATTGCTCTAAGCAGGTTGGATACCAAGTTGAAAAGAACAACTCCGCTTAGTCCCGCGAACATCATAGTCAGATAGTCATTAGCGTACCCGAACAGTTCCTGTGGTGTATTCATGAATTCTAGAATATTGCGTCGGAAAACAAGTGACAGAATGGTCAGCAAGACACTCACCGTACCTGCGATGATCACGCTGGCGGCAAGGTTTTCTCTGATCGCTTTTTCATCTTTTTTTCCGAAACGCTGGGCAGTCAGAACGGCCAGTCCGGAAGTTAATCCAATGGCCAGTCCCAAGACCAGAATGTTGATGCTGTTGGTTGACCCGACAGCAGCAAAGGCATTGACACCGATCGTCTGGCTGACAATGTACGTATCCGCCATCTGATACAGCTGCTGCAGTAAATTTCCTATTATTAATGGAAACGTGAAAAGTAAAATTAGTTTCAGTGGGTTTCCTTTAGTCATATCTTTGTTCATAAATAATTCCTCCTGTATAATGGCAAAACATGTTTAAAAGTGCTTATAGTAATTGTTTTCATCTGTTTTCCATTGATGAGTCTTTTGACTAGTATAGGTACTTATAAAAAATAAGCAAGGGATTAGGTCAGATAGTTGTGACAATTTGTTGAACACGTACAAAATGCCACAGTGACTGCGTTCTCATCGCTTTCATGGAAGGATTCGGGAATCTGCTTTAAATGTAGACGAATTATGAACCGGCCTTGCGATTAATCTGTCAGATGGATTAAGGAGCAGTAAAAGGAATTAAAGCGTTATGAAATTAGGAAAACACTCTCTTTTTTAAATGATTTTCAGTGTGTTATAATGATAACTGATGAATTCTGGAACAAGAGGCTGGGTAAAAGCCTCGATAGTCTGGTAAGATAACTGAATAACACAGTGAAATATAATGACTTTCAAGTCACACATACTAAAAATAGAATTGAAAAGACATGACATTAATGAAAAGAGTGAATAGGAATGAAGACTGATCATAAAGCGGTCGTTTTAGGGTGCAATTATTATATCGGGTTAAGCATCATCAGATGTCTAGGACAGCAGGGGATTCATGTAACAGGGGTCCACTATCAGGAAGAAGGCGCCTATGCATTTAAATCAAAGTATTTATCTGAGCGAGTGATTGCCCCTCACCATGAAAAAGAGGCAGAACAGTTCAAGAACTTTCTGATTGCATATGCTAAAAAGCAGACACACAAGCCAGTTTTGTATCCCACGGCAGACCCGTTTGTTCTGCTGATCGATAAATATTTTGATGAACTGAAAGAATACTACTTGTTCAACCAGACCCAGAAGGGCTTCTGGAGCGATATCATCGACAAGGACAAATTGTATCTGCTGGCGGCAGAGCATAATGTACGTGTACCGAAAAGCTTCAGCACAGATGATGAACACCTCATTGAAAAAGTCGAAAGCGAACTGGGATACCCATGCATCATCAAGCCGTTCGATTCGTCGACCTTCGTTTCTACATTCAGACGCAAGCTGTTTAAAATCAATAATAGAGAAGAGCTTCTTGAAAAGCTGGAAGCAGTGAAGGAAAAAAATATCGATGTCGCTGTCCAGCAGCTCATTCAGGGGTTCGACGATCATATGTATACCTTTGATGCTTACCTGAACCAGGATGCAAAAGTGACACACTGGCTGACAGCACAAAAGCAGAGGCAGTACCCGATCAACTTCGGTGCGTCTGTTTACATCAAGCAGACTCATGTACCGGAACTGGCAGAAATAGGCATTCCGTTCCTCGAAGGTATCGGCTATAAAGGTTTTGCGGAAATTGAGTTCAAGAAAGACGAGCAGACAGGAGAATATTACCTGATTGAAATCAATGCCCGGACCACGAACTTTAATCAGATGCTTGCAGAATTGGGCTTCAATATGCCGCTGCTGGCATACAAAGAACTGACAGGACAACCGATAGGAGAGCAGACTCTGGAGGAAACGACAGGATACGGCTTCCACTACATGTATGAAGACTTACATGCCACACGAGCATATCTGGCGTCCAAGCAGCTGTCAGTCGGTCAAATTGCTAAAACGTACACAGATAAACGAGTGGGAGCAATATGGGATCGTAAAGATCCAAGACCAGGATTCGCTTATCTAGGTGTTCTTTTGGGTAAAGTGAAGAAGAAGCTGTTTTAAGAAAAAGTGAGTGAGCTGTCAAGGATCAGCTTATTAAAAAGGAGAAACAATACATGCGCTTATCAGAATTACTTGAATCGATAACACTCATCGATTCTATAAATCAAAACGATGTTGAGATTGATAAAATAGCCTATCACTCTGGAGAGGTCGAGTCCGGCACATTGTTTGTCTGCATTAAAGGGTATCAGACTGATGGACATGAATATGCTACAAAAGCTGTGGAGCAAGGGGCTGCGGCTCTAGTTGTCGAACGTTTTATTCCTGATCTTGATGTCCCTCAATATAAGGTAGAAAACAGCCGTCAGGCTCTGGCTGCACTTGGGGACCGTTACTATGATCACCCATCGAAAGATTTCACAGTGATCGGAATAACAGCGACGAATGGAAAAACTTCTACTTCGTTCATGACCAATTCTATTTTGGAAGAGAACAAGCTGAATACTGGGCTTATCGGGACAGTCATGGTCAAGTACGGAAAAACTGTTGTACCGAGTGTGCTGACGACGCCTGAGTCTCTGGATCTTCATGGATATTTTGCAAAAATGAGACAGGAAAATATATCTCATGTCACTATGGAAGTATCTTCTTCGGCGCTGGACCTAAGTCGAGTAGGGAATGTGGATTTTGATATCGTGGCTCTGAACAATATCAGTCGGGAGCATATTGATTTACATGGCTCTTTTGAAGAGTACTATAATGCTAAAGCAAGTCTGATCAGAGAAGCCGGATCAGGTCAGTTTGCTGTTTTAAATCTTGATGATGACTATTCGGCATCCTTAATCAGTCAGACAGAGGCCTACGTAGTGACTTACGGCTTGAAAGATGATTCCGGGCACTTATACTGCTCAGATCTGGATATTGCGAGCGGGAGAGGCTCCTTTAGAGTGGAAGTTAGAAAACCGTTCAAGACGATCACGGGCAGGACGATTGAACAGACCAGTTTCAGAATAGACTTGTCTGTAGCAGGCTATCACTCTGTGTATAATGCAATGGCGGCGGTCACTATCGGTCTAATCAGTGGCGTGGACATTGAGACAATACAGTCCGGAATAAGCAATTTCAAAGGTGTTGAACGTCGATTCCAGTTCATATATGAAAATGATTTTAAGATCGTGGATGATCATTTTGCAAATGCAGGGAACATAGATGTTACCCTTGAGACTTTGACCAAGATGGATTACAAGACACTTCACATTGTTTATGCGATCAGAGGAAGCCGTGGTGTGACAACTAACCGTGAAAATGCTGAGGCTTTAGCTAAGTGGGCGCCTAAATTAGGTCTGGAAAAAGTTATTGTATCTCTGAGCGAATCCCATGTCATTGATAAAGATGATGTACTTCCTGAAGAGCTTGAAGCCTTTAAAGAAGAAATGGACAAAGTTGGTGTGGAAATCGAACTGCACAAGGAAATGCCGGATGCACTCCAGTCAAGTCTGAAGCAAGTACAGAAAGGGGATGTCATCCTTCTTGGCGGGGCACAGGGAATGGACTTTGGAGCCAAATATATTCTTCATCAGCTGGTTGAAATGAGACCGGAACTCGATAAAGAATCGGTGCTGAAGCCCTTGACTCAAAGAGTAGCTGGAATAGATGAATCCTTCCTTGATAAGGAACGTAAATAGTAAAGCATTGAGGGTTAGTGAATCCCTTCATCAGGAGCATACAAAAAAACCGAAAGAACCTTTGTACATTGGACAAAAGATCTTTCGGTTTTGCTTTATACACTGGAAATTAATTCCTACTGGTGAATTATTTTAATTTTGAGGAAGCAAAAGTCGTTTCCAGATCTGACATGTCGTTTTCTTCTTCCAGAGTGATGGCCATGCGACCGGACAAGGTTCGTTTAGTTGAGCGGTATGCCATTACCAGAGGAACGAAGGCCGCAAACCAGGCCAGCGGATTGGCAATGGCAGCACCTATGAAACCTAGCGGGATGGACAGGAAGGCTGCTGCACCTATACGCGCCAGTAGTTCACCTATACCGGCAACAGTAGGAGCCAGGCTGTTTCCAAGTCCTTGAAGCGTGTGTCTGTATATGAAAAGAACAGACAGGACAGCATACAATGTAGAATTCGACAGGAAATAGAACTGAATCATGCGTAAAACTTCCGCAGGGGCATCAACACCGACGAACAAGGTTGCCAGATTTCGTCCCCATATCATCAGTAGAATACCGATCACGATACTGTAGACGACACTCATTTTTACAGCTTTATCGACACCGTACCAGACACGATTCAGTTTTCTGGCACCGTAGTTCTGAGCGGCATAGGTGGACATCGTCACCCCGAAGGACTGCAGGGGAAGGACAGCAACAGCATCGATTTTTTGAGCAGCTGTATAGGCAGCCACTGCAGTAGCTCCCAGCTGGTTCAATGTGATGGTGATTGCCACAGAACCGATTGCGATAATCGAATACTGAAAACCGTAAGGCAGACCGATTCGTAGATGCTCTTTAAATTCTGCAGCACTGAGTTTCCAGTCTTCCTTATGAATTCTGAGAATGGGCACTTTCTTCCATATATAAAGCAGACATAGCACACTTGAGGTGATCTGAGCAGTTACCGTCGCCAGAGCAGCCCCTCTGATACCGAGATCGAACACCAGGATATAGGTATAATCCAGAATGATGTTCAGAAGAGAAGTAATGATAAGAAAATAAAGCGGTGTTCGGCTGTCACCAATGGCACGCAGAAGATTGGCCAGATAGTTGAACATGATCACTGCACCGATTCCTCTGAACAGGACATTCAGATAATCGTAGGCATACGCATAGGTTTCTTCAGGCGTCTGCATGATCGTAAGTATTTCTTCAGTAAAAGTCGTCGTCAGTATAGTCAGTACCACAGCGATAGTTACACTGATTATCAGGCTGGTTGCCAGATTCTGTCTCAGGCTTTTTTCATCTTTACGACCGAAACGTTGAGCGGTGATCACCGCCAGCCCGGCTGTAATCCCGATCGCCAGTCCAAGTATCAGAAACTGGAGACTGAGAGTTGAGCCAATGGCAGAAAATGCCGTGACTCCGATCGTCTGACTCACGATGAAGGCATCCGCCATATTATAGAGCTGCTGAAATAAATTACCGATTAATAAAGGGATCATAAATCCAATAATCAGTTTCACCGGATTTTCCTGGGTCATGTCTTTTTTCACATGTCATCCTCCTAGCTGTAAATGAACAGCGCATGACAAAGTGTCACTTTTTACGCGTCATCGATTCCGTATAATTAAATTAAGTACCCAGTAATTATAGCCAGAAAAAATATAATTACAATAGAAAGCGACAAAATAATTTAAAATATGTAGGGACCTTTAAAGTTAAGCGGATAAAGCAACTTAGGTATGAATGTATGAAAGATTTTGCTATACTCGTTTTGACCATATAATTAGTAAGCTGATAATATCTGTATGACCATAAAGCCACGGTACATAGGATCACAGAAGTAGCAGCACAAATAACTTAAGAAGTGCAAGTAGCAAGTATATTATAGAAGAAGAGGGATCCGTCAATGAATGAACGAATAACTAAATCGATAAAAGCAGATAGCCTGCGTGCACTGAAAAAACTCATAAATATTCCGTCTGTCAATACAACCAACGGGAATGAACGATCTTTTCCTCCTTTTGGAAAAGGCATCGATGCAGCTTTGAAAGAAACGCTCAACATTTGTGACAAGCTGGGGATGGATACCTTCTATGATCCTGAGGGCTTCTACGGCTATGCAGATTATGGAGACGGTGAAGAGACGTTAGGTATTCTCTGCCATTTGGATGTCGTGCCTGAAGGAGACAAAGAAAAATGGGATAGTGATCCGTTTACAGCAACAGAGCAGGATGGTGCGGTCTACGGCAGGGGAACTCAAGACGATAAAGGTCCGACGATTGCTGCTTTATATGCATTGAAAGCTCTTATCGATGCTGAAGAGACCTTCAGCAGAAAAGTCCGCTTTATTTTCGGAACTGATGAAGAAACCTTGTGGCGATGCATGAAAATGTACAAAGCGCATGAAACGATGCCGGACCTTGGATTTGTGCCTGACGGGACCTTTCCTCTTACTTATGCGGAAAAAGCGTTGCTTCAAGTCACTCTGACTGGACCTGGTGCAGCAAAAATGGAGGTCCACTGCGGAGAATCACCAAATGTTGTACCGGATACTGCTGAGTATTCGGATGGTCAAGTCGACCAGCTTTCTGCAGTGTTTGATCAGATGGATGTGCCTTACACAGTAGAAGATAATAGAATCATTGTACATGGGAAAAGTGTGCACGCGAGTCAGGCTCAGGATGGAAAAAACGCGATCGCCCTTCTCGCAAAAGGACTGGTAGGTTTCCAGCCTCATCCGGCAGTCTCATTCATCGGAGAAAAAATAGGAGTGGAAACAAACGGCTTCACTCTGTTCGGAGAAGTTAGAGATGATATCTCCGGCGAGCTCACGCTCAACGTCGGTAAGCTTGAAATCAATGATAATTATTCTGAAGTGGTGCTGGATATACGTATCCCCGTCACGCACGATAAGCAGAGAATCGAAACAGCGTTGAAGGAAGCCGTAGAATTATACGGCCTAGAATACAAGGAATTCGATTATTTGCCGTCTCTCCATGTCCCAGTTGAAAGTGACCTGGTTCAGACCTTGCTCGACCTTTATAAAGACAAAACAGGTGATGATTCAGAACCGACGTCAACTGGAGGAGCGACTTATGCAAGAGCGATGCCTAACATGGTTGCTTTCGGCGCTCATTTCCCGGGGCAGGAAAGTCTGGCCCATCAGGAAAATGAGCATATTACTCTGGACGACTTCTATACTGCCATGGATATTTATTCAGAAGCGATTTTTCGTCTAGCTTGTGTGAACTGACTAGACTTAAAATTTATTGACAATCAGATTACAGTTTGACTTTTTTTGGGACATATCGCTTTCTCTCGTTTTATAATGATACTATAATAATATTACGTTTTTAGTTGTATGTTTTTGTAATTTTATTATATTATTGCACGGTTTCAGGTCTGGAGTGTTTAAAATGAGTGAAAAATCGATTTATCTGCCTCTTCAGAATATAGAGGTTAATGCCAATACATTAAAAATTATAGCAATAGTCGCTATGTTCGTTGACCATTTTTCTCGCCTTGTCACTGAATTCGGCAGCTCCGAACGCTGGATTGCCCATCTAGCGGGAAGGCTGGCTGCGCCCTTGATCTGTTATTTAATAGCTGAAGGGCATCATTATACATCAAACAAAAAGAGATACATTTTCAGGCTGTTTATTTTTGCAATCGTTTCTCATGTGCCATATAACTTGTACTTTGGACTTGGAATGTTCAGCGCTACAAGTGTAATCTGGACTCTCATGCTGGGAGTCATTGCACTAGCCGTGATAACAAAAGAGGATTGGAATGTATTAGTGAGAATGACTCTTCTGGGCATGGTCTTTATTTTCTCGATGCCTTCCAACTGGCACTATATCGGGGTTTTGTGGATCATTGTTTTTGGTCTCTTCAGGGAGTATCCTAAACTGAAAGTTGTTATCTTTGTGCTAGTTGCACTAGTTTTTTACATTCTACCCGGACTGCAGGACATGGGTCTCTATGCCAGCTACCGGTTCGGGGTACTGCTGACCATTCCTTTTTTTTGGTGGTACAACAATAAACCTGGCATGCGTAATGCCTTTACTAAATGGGGATTCTACTGGTTCTATCCCCTTCATCTGCTGCTGCTTTTTGCAATCAGACTGCTGATGGGATGACCAAAGTCAATGTCTATAGTCAGGACGAGCTGGACCCGATGCCTAAAAATGGGAAATAGGAGTTTAGAATTTGAACAGAAAAGAAACCGTATTGAAAACTGTTATCGCACTTCTAAGCTTGCTGATAGTAGCCGGAATAGTTTTCCTGATAAGCAGAACACTTAGTACGAACGATGTTGAGGAGGAAGAACAGGAAAGGCAGAGAGAACAAGTTGTAGAAGATCCTGTGGACACACCCCCTTCACTTCCTATATTCTATAATGATGTGTTTGAACTGCCTGTAATTGGAGCAGCCGGCTATACATCAATAGAAGAAGATCTATACGGGGCGCCGGACCCCACCTCTGAAATTTTTGCTGTTCTGCTGCCTGGAACGCCCTTTGAAATAAGAGCGGAATATGAAGACTGGTGGATGATCAGAACGGAAAACGAGGAAGGCTGGATCAGACACCAGGCAGCATTTATCAATATGCCTGATATTGCCCCCTCGATTGTCTATGATCATGCAAACAGCTATTCCTCGCTATTCATGTCTTCCTATATTGAGATCCCGGATGTCACTGGAGAGTCGATCAGTAATATGATCGACTTCAACGACCGTCTGAACAGAGAAGAATTTATATTTCCAATTTTATACAGTACGGCGCAGAAACTGTTTCAGGCTCAGCAGCTTGCTATGCTGAATGGAGAAACACTCGTCCTTTATGAGTCATTTCGTTCACAAGAAAACAGTGTGCTGGTCAGAGAATCTCTGGTAGAACTTATTGAAGAAAATGAAGAAGTAGGAGCGGGTGTGACAGAGGCACCTTGGAGTATCGGCTGGTTCATTCATTCAGGTATCTCCAATCATAACCGGGGAGCAGCTGTAGATATCAGTCTGGCTCAGGTGAACGAGGTTTCTGAGCGTGTAGTTGGGGATTACCTGTTTATGGAAGTGACTGATTATACTGAGTACGAGATGCACACCCCGATGCACGAATTGAGTGTCGATTCAGCTATTTTTGAGGAACCGATAAGCTCGTTGGATCGGGATGGATGGCGTGAACTGGACATTCATCCTGATGCGTCTGAGCATGCTGTGAGGCTGCAGGAATATATGGTTGGAGGAGGATTCACTCCTCTTGCTTCAGAATGGTGGCATTTCAATGACCTGGATATTCTTGAACTACTAGGTCCGGATGCCAGTACAGGAGATTTCGATATCAGTCGGACAATCAATAGTCAGCCTAAATGGCAGGATGTGCAGGAAAATATTGATTGAGACTGCTGGTTTTGAGTACAAACAATTTAGAAGGCCAGTAAAAACAGGTGAAATGAAAATCTGAAGTCAGTTCCCAAATACTAGTTAATGAAAAGAGTGAAACTAATTATATGGAACCAAATGTAATCGGTGTGCTGGGAGGGATGGGCCCGCTTGCTACAGCCAGTTTCTTTAGAAAAATCATCGAAGAAACCGAGGTCACTAAAGATCAGGATCATTATCGTGTGATTATTGACAGTAATCCGAAAATACCTGACCGAACAAAAGCCATTCTGTACGGGGGAGAATCTCCTCTATCTGAAATGATAAATACAGCACAGAATCTTGAAAAATCTGGGGCCACTGTACTGGCTATGCCTTGCATTACAGCGCACTACTTTCATGAAGAAATACAGAAGCATGTTTCCATTCCCTTTTATCATGTCCTTCAAGGATTAGATGAGTATTTAGCGGATAACTTTGCTTCTGTTACTAAAATAGGCGTGCTTTCTACAACAGCAACGAAAGAAACAGAACTTTTTCAAACGTACATTAAAAGCAAATCCGTTCTATTCCCCGATCAGTCGGTACAGGAAGAGAAAGTCATGCGGGCAATTTTCGGTGAGAACGGAATCAAACAGGGAAACAACGGCGAGTATCCAAAACAGTTGCTTAAAGAAGCAGCGGATCAGCTGATCGATGAGATGGGCTGCGAGCTGATCATTGGGGGATGCACAGAAGTGGAACTGGTCCTGGGATCAGACGATCTGAGTGTGCCTTTCATCGATCCGATGAGAGCGGCAGCGAGGATGCTGACAGGAAGATAAAAAACAAATCGTAGAATGCTGTAGTGATAATACACGTCTGCGTAAGAGTATAGGTAAATTAAGGAGATCTTAAAGTGAAATGGAGAGAAATAATACATCAGATTGAAGGTATCGAAACAGATGATGATCTGAATACTATTGAAATAGCAGGAATCAATGAACGGGCAGACAGAATAAGCGAAGGAGAAATTTTTGTCGCCATCAAAGGATTTCAGAAAGATGGACATGATTTCATTGACCAGGCTATTGATAATGGGGCAGCTATGATCATCGGGCAGAAACCTGTGACGGGGTTATCTGTCCCGTATGTTCAGGTGGAAGATTCCAGAAAAATGCTCGGAACACTGGCTGCAAGTTATTATGGCTATCCTTCAAGAAGTAAGTTAGTGATTGGAGTGACCGGAACGAATGGTAAAACTACGACGGGGCTCTTCACTACGCATCTGCTGAGAAAAGCAGGTTATACGGTCTCCTTCTTTGGAACGGTATTTAATGAAGTGAACGGCAGACGGGTGGACAGTTCATTAACTACTCCAAGCGCTTCGGAAATTCAGAAATTTCTGGCTGAATCAGATGACGAAACAGTCGTAATAGAGGTGTCTTCACAAGGTCTGCAGCAGCACCGGATGGAAGGAATGCTCTTCGATTATGGTCTGTTCACCAATCTCCAGCATGACCATCTGGACTATCATAAAACAATCGAAGAGTACTTTTCAGCAAAAAAGAAGCTGTTTTCATTTCTTAAACCCGGAGGGAAAGCTGTCATCAATATCGAAGACACATGGGGGAAAACTCTGAAAGACCTTCTTCTCGAAGAGGACATAGAGGTTCTGACAGTAGGAGAGTCAGATGAGGAGAACACTCATTTTACATTCCGTGCTGAAGGAGAGAGCGAACTCCTGATGGATGGGAAGACAGTTAAAGTGGATGCGCCGTTACCAGGCAAGCACAATCTGCTCAACTTAGCCATGGCAGGAACTGTAGTGAAAGATATAGGACATGATATCAGTAATCTGAATGAAATGATCAAAGACCTCGAGCCTATTCCAGGACGGTTTGAAGTGTATACAATAAAGGATGACGTCAAGGCGATCATTGACTATGCGCATACGGCTGAAGCGCTAGAGGCAGTCTTATCAACATGCAGGAGCTTGTATCCTGATCATAGAATATGCCATATTTTTGGCTTCAGAGGCAGTCGTGATCATTCCAAACGTGAGAAAATGTTCGATGCGTCCGTTTCAGGAAGCGACTGCACTCTTATGACACTGGATGATCTGAATGAAGAACCGGAAGAGATCATGAAAAACAGCTATATGAAGCTGGCACTGAAGCATCCTGAAGATAAAGTGAAGGTAATCATGGACCGGACGATGGCCGTCAAACAAGTCATTGACGAAGCAGAAGAAAAGACGCTTATTATTCTTACAGGAAAAGGACATGAAAAGTACACAAGCACCTTTAACCTCTCCACCCATACGGATAAAGAGACAATCGACTACTTTGTAGACTATTATTCATTTTAAACTGAGAGTTTATCTTTCCATCACAGGTCAGTTGACCAGGGTAAGGTAAACTTTTTTTCTATGCCTTTCTGGGATGAGTGTTGAAGTTGGTCTGTCTGGAAGGGGGGGTAATACAGACTGGGTACGGGCTAGCAGTGGAACTCGAAGAAGAGACGAACCTGAGTTGAGGAGCAAACGCGATAGCCCCGGAACTCGAATGGAAAATCGTAACTGAGTTCAAATGCAATCACTTTATGCTTTAAGTTTGAGAGGAGAGAACCCGTTAAAACGGGTTTTGACTACTTAATGAAACAGAGTAATCCTAAAAATAACTAATCTCTGGACATTATATATCTGAAAACAGATCAGCTACTAAAGATTATAAGAGAGGTAAAAAAAACCTTGACATCTATAGACTACAATTGTAAACTATAAATACGAACCAACGTTTACAATTGTAATCATAGGAGGGGTAAGATGAAGGACATACAAATTTCCCCGTCAGAATGGGAAGTAATGAGAGTCGTCTGGACGACGCATCCCATTACAAGCAAGGAAATCAGCCGTATCCTCAATGAAAAGAAAGACTGGAAACTAGCTACTACAAAGACACTTATTGGACGTCTGGTGAAAAAAGGGATGCTGACAACGGCGCAGAACGGTCGTCAGTACGACTACTCGCCAGCTGTTACAGAAGATGAAAGTCTGAAGGAAGCATCAGAGCATCTATTGAACCAGGTCTGTACTAGAAAAGTAGGCGAGCTTATCGAAATGATGCTTGAGAGCAGAACACTTAGCATTAAGGACCTGGAATCGCTGGAAAAAATTATTCAAATGAAAAAAGAGAATGCTCCTGAAGTGGTAGCCTGTGGATGCATTACCGGCCAGTGTACATGTAGTTAAAAGAGTGAGCGAGAAATAAGACAACTGGATAGTTGCGCTCGTTTCATTAAGAACAAAACCGAATCAGGAGGAGAAAATAATGGATTTAAAATCATATCCGGTCGAAGGCATGACCTGTGCGTCATGTGCCTCGACTGTAGAGAAGACGGCTAGAAAGGTCTCAGGTGTCGTCGAAGCATCAGTCAATCTGGCTTCCGAAAAACTGACTGTAAAGGTAGATGAAACAAGCTTTGATCCGAAAGAACTGGAACAGGAGATCGATGCATCTGGTTATACTGTAGTCATGCCTCAGGCTGTCAACGCAACCTTTAATATCGAAGGGATGACCTGTGCCTCATGTTCTGCGACCGTAGAAAAAACGGCATCCAGACTTGAAGGGATGGTTTCGGCGTCAGTCAATCTGGCCTCAGAAAAAATGAATGTCACATACAATCCGCTTAAACTTTCTGTGAGAGACATAGAAGATGCGATCAATCAGACGGGATACAAAGCTATCCCGAAAGAAGAGGATGAAGTAGAGGTAGACGGACCTACAGAAGAAGCGAGTGAGTCGAAAGAAGAGGTGCTCAAGCGTCGAGTCATCTGGACTGCTATTTTTACCGTACCACTTTTTTACGTATCAATGGCTCCGATGATCGGCATCATGCTTCCAGGACCGATCGATCACATGGCTAATCCGATTCCTTACGCTCTGCTTCAGTTGATCTTGACGATTCCTGTGATGTGGCTGAGTCGTTCGTATTTTGAGCAAGGGTTCAAAACCTTATCGAAAGGACATCCTAACATGAACTCCTTGATCTCGCTTGGGACGGTAGCTGCCTTCGTATATAGTGTAGCTGCCACTTATGCAATCATAGTGGATGGAGCAGATCTGGCGATGATGCTGTACTACGAGACAGCGGCTGTGATTCTGGCGTTCCATACACTGGGCATGTATCTGGAAGAGCGCTCCAAAGGGAGAATGTCTGAGGCGATCCAGAAGCTGATGGATCTGGCACCGAAGACAGCCCGCATCGTTCATAATGGCGAAGAAGAGGAAGTGGCGGTCGAAAGCGTCTCTCCAGGAGATATTGTCCGCGTTCGTCCGGGAGAGAAAATGCCTGTAGATGGTGTGATCATAAAAGGGAGGACATCCGTAGATGAATCCATGCTGACAGGGGAGAGCATGCCAGTTGAAAAGAGTGAAGGGGACGACATCATCGGTGCCAGCATGAATAAGAACGGATCGATTGATTATCGGGCAACTAAAGTTGGAAAAGATACCACCTTGTCCCAGATCATAAAGCTGGTCGAAGAAGCTCAAGGGTCAAAGGCGCCTATTGCCAAATTGGCTGATATTATTACCGGCTATTTTGTACCGATCGTTATGGTCCTGGCCCTCATTTCCGGGTTGGTATGGCTTGTAGCTGGCCAGAGCTTTATTTTTGCTCTGACTATTCTAATTTCCGTTCTGGTTATTGCCTGTCCATGTGCTTTGGGTCTGGCGACTCCAACTGCAATCATGGTCGGAACGGGTAAAGGAGCGGAACATGGGGTGCTGATCAAGAGCGGGGATGCACTGGAAACGATTCATAATGTCCAGACTATTGTCTTCGACAAGACTGGGACGTTGACTGAAGGAAAACCTGTTGTGACGGATGTCTTCGTTACTGAAGGCACTGACTGGTCAGAAGAAGACCTGTTAGCTTTGGCAGCTTCTGCAGAAAAAGGCAGTGAGCATCCATTAGGTGAAGCAATAGTTAAGGAAGCAGAAGAAAAGAACCTGAAGCTGCAGGAGGCGACTGATTTTGAAGCCATTCCGGGTCAGGGACTGACAGCTGAAGTGGACGGCATACGCCTTTATTTCGGGAACAAAAAATTGATGACGGAACAGTCTTTCGAGTATAATCAGATTGAAGCACAGGCAGATACTTTTGCGGATGAAGGAAAAACACCGATGTATCTGGCAGTCAACGGAAAGATTGCAGGGATTATCGCTGTCGCAGATACACTAAAAGAAAATAGTGTGAAAACAGTCCAGTTACTTCAGAAGCAAGGAATCGAAGTAGCGATGATCACAGGTGACAACACTCGTACCGCTAATGCAGTGGCTCAACTTGCCGGTATCGACCGTGTACTGAGTGATGTGCTTCCGGAAGACAAAGCCAATGAGGTGAAAAAACTTCAGGATGAAGGAAAGAAAGTAGCCATGGTCGGGGATGGTATCAATGATGCACCGGCGCTGGCTCAGGCCGATATCGGTATTGCAATCGGTTCTGGAACGGATGTTGCTGTAGAGTCTGCCGATGTCGTTCTGATGAGAAGCGATGTAAAAGAAGTGCTGACGGCTATTGAACTAAGTAAGGAAACATTGAAGAATATCAAGCAGAACTTGTTCTGGGCTTTCGCCTATAACGTAATTGGTATTCCGATTGCCATGGGCCTGCTGTTCCTGCTGGGTGGTCCACTTCTCAATCCGGTATTTGCGGCAGCTGCTATGAGTTTCAGTTCTGTTTCAGTTCTGCTGAACGCCTTGAGACTTAAAAAGTTTGCACCAACTTGGACACAGGCTAGTTAATCAGTAAATCGTATAAATTTGAAGGAGAGATTATTTATGAAATATACAGCAATAGTAGAAGGCATGAACTGCAATGGCTGTGCGAATTCAGTAAAAGCTGCATTCACACAGGTCGAAGGGGTTCAGGAAGTACAAGTAAAACTGGATACCAAAGAAGCAGAAATCGTTTCCGGGACGGAAGTATCTGAAGAGAAGCTCAAAGAAGCTTTAGCTGATACCACATACACTGTTGTTTCTGTTACCTCTTAATAAAATAAAGTCTGAGGGCTGTCCATAAAGCGTCAATGTGGACAGCCTGTTTCTTTTTATAATATGAGAACACTTTCAAAAATGTTATTCTTTCAGTCAAAATTGCTTACAGATACTAAAAAATAGTGTATCATTAAATCATCTCTATCAGATTGATAAATGGAAAACTATAAGCTGAACTAAAACTAGATACTTTTAAAGAAGGTGAAAGAATGAAAAAAGGTAAAGCATACGTACCATTTAGATTCAAATTATCACCCATCAAAAAAATGGCTATGATTCATTTTCATAAAAATCCGGATAGTGAATATGAGGCCTTCGAACTTCATTATATTAGCGGAGAACCATGGGGGGAAGGGTTCAGAGTTCTTGCCTGGCGTACTGATGGATACAGAGACTCATATGTACAGGATACGTTGACTATTTCTGAAGACGAAGAGATCTTGTCTATAGGCGGTAAAGGTCTAAAGGAACGGTACACTGTGGAGTTTGATGAAGGCTATTTTGAACATGCCAACGGTCAGCTGGATGCCGGCTTTGTTTTCAACGACAAATTGGGGCGCCGTATCGTGCTCTATGTCGATGAAAGAGTTGACAAGGACACTAAACCATTGACCTGGCTCCCGTCTGTAGGGAATCATATCCAGGAGCCTCACTCTATGCCTCTCTTTTTCCTGTATAATTTTGACTTCGCCAGAAAAAGAGATACTGAAATTTTCCTGTCTATCGACGGACAGGTAGTCGAAGTCGATCCCTTTGCTTTTCCCAAAGACTTTCAGGCGCGTTATTATGTTGAATTCTCGACTGATTCGGTCGTTACGAATTTTAATGAAGCTGGAAGATATACTCTGGAACAGGTACAGATCGATGAGGATGGCATTGCTAGAGGTGAACATAATACCTATCTTTATGAAACAACGAAAAATGATTTATATAAACTTAAGCGTATCACCGTGGATCACGAAACTAATCCTGTAGAAGTAACCTTCGATCCGGCATTCCCTAATCATCAGGAAGTCAAAGAAGGCCGACCGATTTACGGGGAGTTCAAGATCGTTCCTTCAGGAGAAGCCGGGTTCTTGAAAGGGAAATACAATGTAGTCCATCAGCAGGGGAAAGCAGTCATCAATTTATCTTTTCCGGAAAACTGGAATACACCTAAAGGGGCAAACATTGAGCGTGTCATCAACAGCATGACGCCTAACATCAAGTCATGGTACCGCACGTATCAGTGTACACAGGTAGTTAAACTGGAAAATATGGATACAACGGTTCAATGGAAACGTATCGATCCGGATAGACGTACGCTTTATTGATCAGGCAAAAAGGGGAGACAGCTGACGCGATTGCCGGCTGTCTTTTTGACGTTTCTAGAGTCGTGAACAGAACCAGACGTGCCGGTCGACGAGTTTGAACAAAAAAAGTGTATAACCAGGATAAAAAATAATATAGGCTTACACTAAGAGGATATTAGCTATCAGGGTAATCAGATAGAAAGGAAAGATAATATGAAAATTTTAGTGACGGGATTTGATCCTTTTGGAGGAGAGAAAATAAATCCGGCATATGAAGCAGTCAGACGATTGGATTCGGGAATTGCAGGAGCTGAAATCATCACTATGGAACTGCCGACCGTGTTTCATAACTCTTCAGAAGTTCTCAGGGAAAAAATTGAAGAGACTGATCCGGATGTAATTCTCTGTGTCGGGCAGGCTGGAGGACGTTACAGTGTTACGCCCGAACGTGTAGCAATCAATATAGATGACGCCCGAATTCCAGATAATAAGAGCAATCAGCCGATCGACGAACCGATTCAGCCAGATGGACCGGCAGCTTATTTCAGCACGCTTCCTGTCAAAGCCATGGTAGAGAAAATGAGGCAGGCCGGTGTGCCGGCGAGTGTGTCAAACAGTGCCGGAACGTTTGTCTGCAATCATATCATGTATCAGCTGCTCCACATCATCGAAAAGGACTTTCCAGAAAAGACCGGGGGATTCGTCCATGTTCCCTTCATCCCGGAGCAGGTCGTAGACAAGCCGAATCTACCGTCTATGCATCTTGAAGATATTATCCGGGCATTAACTGTGGGAATCGAAGCGATCGTCATGTATCATGGTAAAGAGGATATGAAAGAAACGGGTGGGACGATTCACTAAAGAGAAGGAAGAGAAGGGTTCACTCTCTTCTCGTACATAAGCGGGAGAAGGTAAGTATGCTTACTGGAATTGGATTGCTATTATTATTTGGATACATAGGAGGGAAACTTGTCTCCAGGACTAAACTGCCGCCGTTGATAGGGATGCTTCTTGTCGGAATGGCTTTAGGACCATATGTCCTGGACTGGCTGGACAGCGATCTTTTGACCGTCTCTCAGGATATACGAACCTTTGCTCTGATCGTCCTCCTGCTGAGAGCCGGCTTGGGTATTAAAAAAGATCAAATCAAGCAGGTTGGAACGATCGCCTTGAAAATCAGCAGTATTCCCTGCTTTCTCGAAGGTTTGACCATAACTGCCTTGGCGTATTATCTGCTTAACTTTTCATTTGCTGAAGCCGGAATGCTCGGGTTCATTATAGCCGCTGTGTCCCCGGCAGTCGTTGTGCCGAGCATGCTCGATCTGAAAGAAAAAGAATACGGGGAAGACAAACAGGTTCCGACCTTGCTCCTTGCCGGGACATCAATTGATGATGTATTTGCCATTACCTTGTTTACCTTCTTTCTTGGACTGGGGACCAGTGGCCAGGATACATCGATTGCTTTTGAGCTGGCCTCCATTCCGTTCAGTATAATCGCAGGCATGATGGGTGGGGCAGTCATTGCTCTTCTGGCGACATTCCTGTTCAAGCAGTTCGATAAGAAATACGTCGAGAAACTATTGCTGCTTTTAGCTGCAGCGATTTTGTTTGTTGAATGGGGCGAGCATGTCGGGATTGCCAGTCTTCTAGGAGTCATGACGCTAGGCTTTATTCTGCTTGAACGCATCCCCAATCATACAGCTCACTTTACCCAGTCTCTAGCCGGGCTGTGGATCTTCCTGCAGATTTTACTTTTTGCACTGGTGGGTGCCGAAGTGAATATAGAGGTGGCTTTGGAAGCAGGGGTGACCGGTCTATTAATCATCGCACTTGGACTGGTTGGACGCAGCATCGGTGTCTGGTTTGCAACAATGAATACCCCACTTAATAAAAAGGAAAGACTGTTCTGCATGATTGCGTACACGCCTAAAGCTACTGTTCAAGCTGCCATGGGTGGGATCCCTCTGGCTATGGGTGCAAGTCAGGGCGCGACGATTCTAGCCTTGGCTGTCCTATCTATCATTGTCACAGCGCCACTTGGTGCAGCGGCGATTTATGCAACTGCTCCGAAACTGCTGACTAAAGGAAAAAATAAAAATTCAAAAAAGATTTGACAAAGTATTCTGAAGTAAGTATAGTAATAATCAAGTTCTTGAAAATGAGAAAAACAGAAGAAAACAGTGTGAAAAGAAAAGTACATTTAGGACGTCTTCTCAGAGAGCCTGTAGTGGTGGGAGCAGGTAAGAAAGAATAAATGGAAAATGGTCTTGGA
Source organism: Alkalibacterium sp. m-11 (assembly GCF_054658155.1). Lineage (NCBI taxonomy): Bacteria > Bacillati > Bacillota > Bacilli > Lactobacillales > Carnobacteriaceae > Alkalibacterium > Alkalibacterium sp. m-11. Next base: position 2,792 of record NZ_BAAGIR010000025.1, on the reverse strand, counting down.
ATTGGAGCAGGTGATCCCGGTCGGGTAAGCGTGCTACGGGTTCACCCGTTATAGTGACGCAGTCTACAGGAGTAGTGAATCAACACTGACGCCCTGTGTACTGGCAGAGGCATGACTGGAGACGGTCATGCAAACTAAGGTGGTAACACGATAATCATTAATTATGAGTCGTCCTTAAAAGAGTCTTTGTATAAAGATTTTTTTAAGGACGTTTTTTTATACAATTAAATAGCTATATACTGCAATGAAGAGTAAAGTACACTTACAAGACAGCAACAACAGAGAGCCTGGGCAGGTGAGAGCAGGTTTGCTTGAGCAAGTGGAAAATGGACTCGAAGCAGGGTACCGAGTGTCGGATAAACAGAACATCAGACATAAGGCTGCCATGGGTGCGCCCACTACAGCGCCGAAGCATCGCCTTCATGGGGTGCTTTTAAAGGAATCAGTCGTAAGGCTGGTTTGAATCAAGGTGGTAACACGGGCTTTTCGTCCGTCCTTAAGATCAGTTTAACCTGGTCTTGGGGACGGACGTTTTTTTTTGAAATAAAGAGGGGGAGACAGATGATTGAGCTGAAAAATATAGACGTGACTTTTGAGGATAGAAAACAGACTGTAAAGGCGGTTCAGGATGTATCGTTGACCGTCGAAAAGGGCGATATTTACGGCATCGTCGGATACAGCGGAGCCGGAAAAAGTACGCTGGGACGAACTATAAACTTACTGGATCCGGTCAATGAGCAGTCCGATCCATACGTCAATATCATTGTTGCAAGAGAAGAAGATGCCGATAATCAAGCTTATCAGAAAGTAGTTGAAGCCTATCAGGCGGAAGACACCAAAGAAGTCATTGAAGAAACGTCCAAAGGCTCATCCGTACCTGCCTGGGATTAATCTGAAAAGTTTACGAGCGAGTTGAAAACCGTTATCTTAATGAGTGAAAGGAAGGATAAAAATGAGCAGTGTATTAACGGAAATATCAATCAGAGAAGACGTGCAGGCCGGAGCAGATGAGGTCATCGCACTGAGACGCTACTTCCACCAGTATCCTGAGGCGAGCTTAAAAGAGTATGAAACGATCAGACGAATCAAAGAAGAGCTGGATAAACTTGGTGTCCCATACGAATCAGTAGGAGAAACAGGTGCAATCGGAACGATTACAGGGCAGAAAGGGTCAGGAAAAACCATTCTTCTCCGTGCGGACATCGATGCGCTGGAGTTGGAAGACGCCAAAGAGAAGCCATACAAATCGAAAAATCCTGGCCTACATCATGCGTGTGGTCATGACGGACATACGGCAGCCCTTCTTGGCGCAGCGAAAATCCTTAAAAAACAGGCAGCTCACTTTTCAGGAACAGTCAAATTGGCTTTTCAGCAGGCTGAAGAAATAGGGGCAGGTGCCCGTCAATTTGTTAAAGGGGGATTCGTTGAAAACACTGATCAGGTATTCGGTCTTCATTTGGATTCCAGTGTCCCGGTCGGCAGTATCGTATCCGTTCCTGGAGCGACGAACGCGTCATGTGATATATTCAAGATCAATGTTCAGGGAAAAAGTGCACATGCTGCTCAGCCTGACAAAGGAGTGGATGCCTTGCTGGCTGCGGCTGCCATAACCGTTGAACTTCAAAGTATCGTAGGAAGGGAGATCAGCCCTCTGGATCACGCCGTTGTCGCGGTCGGGGTATTGAATGCAGGGACACGCTATAATATTGTAGCTAATCACGCTGAACTGGAAGGAACCGTGCGTACATTCAGTCATGAAACGAGACAGTTTGTACTGGAAGCAGTTGAGCGCGTTGCAAAGCATGTGGCTGAATCCCACAGGGCCTCGATTACGTTTGAAAACTATGATGCTGCAGCACCACTTATCAATGCTGAAGAGCCGGCAGCACGTGCGGCAAGGGTTGCTGCAGATATCGTCGGAGCAGAGCGGGTCATCACCAGTCAGCCGAAAAGTCTAGGGGCAGATGACTTTGCTGATTTCCTGGCAGAAGCCCCAGGAGTTTATGCCAGGGTAGGGACCAGGAATCTGGATGATCCGGATACCTGGTACGGCCATCATCATGAGCAATTCGATATAGATGAAAGAGGTCTGCCTTTAACGTAATTCCGAAAGAAGTCTCCCACTTCTAAGCGTATGGGTGCGAAGCACCAGTGAAAGTGGGAGATGAATTTCGGTCAAGCGATAGCTTGAAGTGGTTAATCTGTCCTTTTTGTTGTATACTTTATTCAGTGGTAATCAACAGAAAGGAAGTGACATCAATGGAATTGGACAACAACAATCATTCAGTCTTCTCGATGTATTACCACCTTGTCTTAGTTATAAAGTATCGAAGAAAAGTCATCACGCCCCCTGTTTCAGATTACGCCAAAGATATGTTTCTAAGAATTAGTACAAACTACAACATCACTCTCATCGAATGGAATGAAGATAGAGACCACATTCATATCCTGTTCAAAGCTCACCCTAACACAGAATTGTCCAAATTCATCAATGCCTACAAAAGCGCCAGTTCTCGACTCATTAAAAAGAACTTCCCAGAAGTAAAGCAGAAATTATGGAAAGAAATGTTTTGGTCGAGGAGTTTTTGCTTATTGACAACAGGCGGCGCTCCAATTGAAGTTATAAAAAAATACATTGAAAACCAAGGCGAAGTGAGGTGACAAATATGTTGAAAGCATACAAGTACAGATTATACCCAACCGAACAGCAAAAAGAATATTTTGCGAATTGTTTTGGCTGCGCCCGCTTCATCTACAACCAAATGCTCAGCGACAAAATCAACCACTACAAA
>NZ_BAAGIR010000024.1:0-24504 GCF_054658155.1 Alkalibacterium sp. m-11 | reverse complement strand
TATTCTAGAAAAAGTAGACGCATACCAAAAAGAAAATGGACTGCCTACAAGAACGGCAGCTATCCTTGAACTAATAAGAAAAGGTCTTGAGAAATAACTTCAAGCTATCGCTTGACCGACATTCATCCCCCACTTTCACTGGTGCTTCGTACCCATACGTTTAGAAGTGGGAGACTTCTTTCGGAATAACGTTAAACGATTGCTATAAAGAAAAGAACTGTATACGGGCCAATACCCAGTACAGTCCTTTGAATCAAATAACGTTCTGAACGCAGCCCTTCAGTCATCAGCTTGACGGCTGCTTTTGATGCACCGTTAATCGACTGTCCGGGTACCGGCAGAAAGCCGCCCATACTTGCTACATTCAGTATATGTGCTTCCGGTCGCTTAAGCAGCTCCGGAAGAAAACTTTTCACCATGTATAATGTTCCGTAGAAGTTGACATTCATGACCTGCTCGATTTTATCGTAACCTAAATCGTTGACGTCAATAAAGGGCTGGATGATTCCTGCATTGTTTATAATGCCGTCGACCGTCCCATGAAATTCTTTTACCTCATCCACCAGTTTTTCAATGGCTTCTCTTTCCGTTATATTCACGACATGCGTTGAGATCTTTTCCTTTGATTCCGGAGCCAGTCTGGCCGTCTCCTGTACTGCTTCCTTGTTGATATCGACCGCTGCTACTCTTGCTCCTCGCTTGGCAAGCTCAAGCACAAGTTCCCTGCCCATCCCGGCCCCTCCGCCTGTCACGACGATTGTTTTTCCGTTTACCTTCATAAGTACCCTCCTCATTATTGTATTCGCTTTCATTATGCAGGATACACAAAAAGAATTGTAGAATCTGTTCAATATTTCACTACAGATTCACAATTCTTTTTTTATTTAATCACTTATTTTTTTAATCGCTGCACTGCATCTATTACTGAAACGGCTCGTGTGATAGACGACACGACCGCTACCCCATCGACTCCTGTTGCCCAGACGTCTCTAACATTTGAAGGGTTGATGCCGCCAATTGCCACAGCAGGAAGGTGATCTCGTCCAGTCATCGCGTCCTTGATACCTTTCAGACCGATTACGTCTTCATGGTCCTGCTTGGATAATGGCGTGAAAGCCGGACCGATCCCTGCGTAATCCAGTCCACTGATTGTCTCTGCTTCTTTGAATTGTGAGACATTATTGGTAGACAAGCCTATGATAAATCGGTCTCCCCATTTTGAAATCAGATCTTGAATCGGATAATCCCCCTGACCGACATGGATCCCGTCAGCCTCCAGCTTGAGGGCAAGGTCGACATCATCATTAACTATGAATGGTACATTATACTGTCTACACAGAAGCTGACAGACCTGTGCCATTTTCACCCGAGCAGCAGGGGCAGTTTCCAGGCTGTCTTTTCCTTTTTCTCTGAACTGAAAACAAGTTATACCTGCCTGAAGAGCTTCCTCAAGGGTATGGATGAGCGACTTTTCTTTGCAGTCCTGCGTGCCGGCAATAAAGTAAATTTCCAGCATAGCTTTAATATCTCGTGTCATTCGTGTTCCTTTCTGTATGCCCAGTGATTCGTCGGTCCATGTCCATGTCCGATACCCAAGTGACTCCTGATTGCAGCCTGGATAAATTTCTTAGCTGTTCGTACGGACTCTTCCACTGAATGCCCTTTTCCTAACTCTGCAGCAATGCAGGCAGCAAAGGTACAGCCAGTTCCGTGGGTTTCTTTCGTATCGATACGTTCTGAACGCAGCCATATCTGTTCACCGTTTTCAAGCATCAGCAGATCATCTGCATGGGACTCGTCCACTGCATGTCCTCCTTTTATGACAATATTTCTACACCCTTTTTCCTGCAATCGTTCGGCTGCCTTGACCATATCTTCTTTTGAAGAAATGGACATGTCAGCCAGTGCTTCTGCTTCAGGAATATTAGGTGTGATCACCATAGCGAGAGGAGCCAGGATTTCCCGCATGACAGAGATAGCACTCTTTTCCATTAATGGATGCCCGCCTTTAGCAATCATCACAGGATCAATAACTAGAGGAATAGACGCCACTTCTTTGTGTACTTCAGCTACTGCTTTCATATACTCCCCATTGACCAGCATTCCTGTCTTGATTGCAGCGACATTAAAATCAGACAGGACCGACGTCCACTGCTGCTTGACCATTTCGATCGGTACAGGGTGAACGCCCTGTACCCCAGTCGTATTTTGAGCTGTTATAGCCGTTATCACTGACATGCCAAAAACGTCACGTTCCTGAAAAGTTTTCAAGTCCGCTTGTATGCCTGCGCCTCCGCCACTGTCACTTCCTGCAATAGTCAGCACTTGTGGTATTTTACTTTTACTCATTGGATTATCCTTTCTATTCGTGTGTGTTTAGTCAGGTCGTCATCTGTTAGACTATGGAGCACATCGATCAGTGCCGCCCTGAAACTTCCCGGCCGATTTATGTTCGAGTCCGCCGCCCTCTCTCCAGCTATCCCGAAAGCGGCATGAGCAAGTACAACTCGACTGAGCATGTCAGATTCATCTACTACTCCAAGGAAAGCTCCGATGATTCCGCTCATCATACAGCCACTTCCAGTGATCTTTGCCATCAGCTGATCGCCATTCGAAACAGCAAATACTCTTGTGCCATCTGTGACAATATCCGTCTTTCCGGATACAGCTACAATACAGTGTCTTTTCTTAGCCAAGCTGACTGCAACATCCACTGGCGAGGTGGCTTCATCTTTGGAATCCACTCCTTTTGACTGCCAGCTGACACCGACTAGAGACGCAATTTCTGATGCATTGCCTCGAATCACCGTCATGTCAACATTTTCAAAAAGTTTTTGAGCTGATTGTTTTCTAAAAGTCGTTGCTCCGACACCAACAGGATCCAGAATGACCGGTTTGCCTTGAGCGTTTGCCTGTCGTCCGGCCAGAATCATGCTTTCCAGTGAATCAGAAGTCAGTGTACCCATATTAATGACGAGGGCCTCGGCCATACCCGTTACTTCTTCGACCTCTTCTTTTGCAATTGCCATAATGGGTGACGCACCAATGGCCAGCAGCACATTGGCAACATCATTAGCGACAACCTGATTAGTGATCGTGTGTACCAGCGGATTCTGGTCTTTAATGTGTAAAATAGCATGGTCAGAATTCATCTTGACCCCCCTGTTTGTGTTATGTAGACAAAAAATCTTCCACCAGGCACGTGGAAGATTTTAGTATAGTCAAGCATTCGTCTGTCTCCTGCTTGAAACATACATCTCCCTTCGCTAGCATTACCTAGATCAGGTCATGGGTCAGGTCTTACCTTTCTCAGCCTTTAAGCTCCCCTGATGATATCAGACTTCATTACTACCAGTTTATCATAGTTTCGGTAAACAGACTAGGAAACCCTATCTAAGCTAGCTTCTGAATTTTAAAATACACTTATAGAAAAGAGAGCACAGATCCTGTCTGCGCCCTCTAACTTATTATCCGTGGTATTCGCCTTTAGTAGCAATGTTTTCCTTATTTATTTCGTTGATGATCACAGTCACTGCTTCTTTAGGTGCACCCGTATGGGTCTCAACTGCTTTTACAACGTCTCTGATCAGCCCTTCTTTCTGTTCTTTAGAACGGCCTTCAATCATTTCTACATGTACGATCGGCATCTCATCTGCCTCCTTTCGCTTGTTTAATGCGCATCACGATCCAGCAAGATTTCAGCTTATTCAGCAAAAGGATCTGTATTAAGCGAATTGAACACTGAATCATCAATGTCTGTTACCAGAAGCAGCCAGTTATCCTCTTTGTCAGATGAGTTCAGTAAGTCAGGCTCATCTTCAACTTCAACGTGGACTTCCTTAACTGTCACGTCAAAAGGTATTGTCAGCTCAGTCACTGCTTTAGCCCCTTCAGCATTGATAATGGCCTCTCCTGCTTTCAGATTCCCAGGTTCTGTACTGATTTCCACGAACATGACTTCTCCTAAATCGTCCTGGCCCTTTTCGGATAGACCGATGCGATAATCTGATGGCGATAATTTCTCGATCCACAATCCATTAGCGTGATATTTAATTGACATCTTTCTGCTCTCCTTTACTCCAGACACGTTCGTACTCATCGATTTTAAAGCCTGATGTATATGTGTCTCCTTCAATGGCAAACGGTCTTTTGACTACCATCCCGTTTGAGGACAGCCACTCCGCTGCTTCTTCTACAGACATTTCCGGAAGTTTTTCTTTAAGGTTCTGTTCTCTGTAAACATTTCCGCTCGTATTAAAAAAAGATTTGATCGAGCGATCAGTGTCTGACAGGATCCTTACCCAGCTTTCTTTTGACGGGGTCTCCTCCAGCAGACTAATTTCCTGGTAAGGTACTGACTGCTCTTCCAGCCAGTTTTTCGCTTTTCTGCACGTTGAACAACGTGGGTGACAATAAAATTTCATAACGTCCCTCCTAGTTATCTTTTTCAATTATAGACCACTTGAGTCAAAAAATAAATGAGAGGATTCCAGTGGTGAATGACTGTGCTTATGTTTCTTCACTATCAAAAGTAACTATCAATAACACTACATCCACACAAACTGCATGTTCCAGCTCGTATTCTCCGCAAAAAAAGGAAGGATCATTATAAGATCCTCCCCCCATCGAGCAGTCCAGAATTATTTAAGTGTCCAGATCCTTACCCTGTTCTTCTCTTTCTTTTAATTCTTCTTCTTTAAGTTTATTAACTTTGAACAGCTGACGTTTCATGATGACCGTTTCTGCTTCACTTGGGTAACCAGAATAGTTGGAAGATTTCAGCTGTTTCTCGTACCGTTTTTTTGCTTCATATTCAGGTACAGACATATGATTCTTCCATTCGAATATAATGGCATTTAGTAAGGCACCGAGAAGAATCACTATACTCGTGAAATACAGGAACAGCATCAAAGCCAGAAAACCACCGAATGTCGCATTTGTCAGGGCATTTGTCAGGGCATCATCACTGGCAACATTCAAGTAAATAGAAAAACCTTGAGTCAGAAGCATCCATCCGATTGTCGCAAATACAGCTCCCTGATACGAATACTTGAATGACAAGTGATGGTTCGGTACAAACCGGTAAACGACCAGCAGTACGGTAAAGAGGATAACCAAAAGGACCCCCCATCTTAAAATCAGGAATTCCTGAATAAATGGAATATCGAAGCCGATAACATTCTGAACGAATTCAAGAATCCGTTCACCGAAAACGAAGATAAATAATGCCAGTCCAACGATTAGTAGTATACCGATCATGACAGAGAGTGAGAGGATTCTCCCGACAATGAAATTTTTCTGCTGTACTGATCCATATACATCATCCAACACCCGTCTCAGTATCGTGATCACTTTACTTGCCGACCATATTGAGGTCAGAAGTCCAAATGAAATGAATCCGCCACTCGCACTTTCTAGATAGCCTTCAAGTATCGGCTCGATGATATTAAAGATATCTTGTGGAATAAAATCAGCTACTAGAGCCAACATCTCATTCGTGTCCAGTGGCAACAGCGGGATAATATTTGCAATGACCAGTAAAAGCGGGAACAGAGAAAGAAGAATAAAGTAGGCCATTTCTGCTCCACTCTGATTGACTTTAGCTCTTTCCCAGTTTGACTGTAAGATTTTGATTAGACGAAGCAGCTTGTCTTTGTGCGGAATCTTATCTTCCAGTGTCTCTATTTTCTGCACAGGCTCACATCCTTACTATAAAGATTCTTTTTATCATCATACCATAGGATAGAACGAAATCCCTATTCATAAGCTTTAGAGCAGAATCCTTGCCTCGACATGTATAGAAGAGATAGATGGACCGTTTACATTACCTCTCGAGTTTCGTTTCGTATTCCTTTAACCAAAACTTAGTTTAGTTCATCAGAGAAATAAGATCTGAAATGCATTTTGACTAGACTAGAATGTAGTTCACTATTATTTTTGATGTGTGAACTACACCCATCATCTTACTGATTTAGTTCGCTTGACGAATCAGGTCGCGAACTTCATTATTGAGTGTACAGAATGAAGTTCGCTGACACTCTCAGGGCTGAACTGCATTCTCTTAGATTGAAAAAAGCAAAGCAGGATCGGCTGCTTTGCTTCTTAATTATATTATTCGTCGTGCAGGTTGTATTCTTCAATAATCAGCTGGATACCTTCGTCTACTGACCGGGCCGTACGTTTTTTTCCGGACTTAAATTCGACAGTAACAGGTCCGTCATTCTTCTGCATGATCTTCCCAATTACTTTTTTTCTGACGACCAGTTCCAGTTCTGTATACTCTTTAGTATTTTTAGCTGTCTCATTGATTTCAACTTCTATTTGTTTATTGCGCTTTGCCATCGTACATTCCTCCACTATCTTCACTGACATCCGTCTCATAAGTGTACTAAAAACAGGATCCAAGAGCAAGGTTTACTTATCCGGCCTTGCTCAGTTATCACAAACGTTATTTTTGTCATATCCTTTTATTTCGACTATAATTCACTTAGTTACTAAGAAGGGGATAGTATAATGAGACTTGTACGCTACAATCTATCGAAAAGTTCAACAGAGCGTTTAGGTATCCAGTTAGAAGACGGTATACTGGAAATGGACAGGTTAGCTGATCATTTAAACTGCCCCATTCCGCTGACGATGAGAAAATTGCTAAAGGATCACGACAAAGGTATTGAGCAGTTGATGGCTGTACTTGATCGCGCGAAAGAGCTTCATTTTGACATGAGTCAATATCTATTGTCTGAATCAGGCTTCCGCTACCTTCCTGTCATAGGCGATCCCGAAAAAATTCTCTGTGTCGGATTGAACTATGTCGATCACGTCAAAGCCACCGGTGCAGACGTTCCTGTGAATCCCGTATTTTTCAACAAATTTCCAAATGCATTGGCAGCGCATAAACAAGTTATCCCGCTCCCTGTTATTTCTCAGAAAGTCGATTATGAGGCGGAACTGGTCATTATGATTGGAGAGTATGCTAACAGCGTAAGTGAAGCAGAAGCTAAAAAAGCTATTTTAGGTTACACCGTTGGTAACGACATCAGCGAAAGAAACTATCAGTTCCAGTCTTCCCAATGGATGATCGGAAAAACTTTTGATTTTTTTGGTCCAGTTGGTCCTGTCTTAGTCACTAAAGACGAAATTGAAGATGTCAATAATTTATCGATCCACACTAAGCGCAATAATGAACTGGTGCAGAACAGTTCAACATCCAAAATGATTTTTTCTGTTGAACGAATTGTGAGTGAGGCCAGTCAGTACATGACTCTCAAACCAGGGGACCTGATTTTTACAGGAACTCCAAGTGGGGTCATCGTCGAACAAAAAGACCCGGACTGGCTGAAATCAAAAGACTTGCTTGAGGTCACGATCGACCAGATTGGGACTCTTTGTAACCAGATGATTTAAAGTGTCTTGTAATAGACATGTACGCACCGAACTGAAAGAGAGCTACCCTATACAATCAGCTCTCTTTCAGTATTGTCTATAGTATAATTCTTTAAATCCACCTATCAGAAAAGGAGTGTGCGGACTTTTTCCGCACACTCCTTTTTTATAATCTAATTAAATGTCTTTTCCTTCAAATGCACGTGTATGTTTTGATACAGTTTTTCTGTCCCCTGGCTGGAACGGGAATCTTAGTCCAATTGCGTGTTTAGCAATCTTAACCGAGTGGTCAGACATTCTCTCCAAGTTTGATACGATATCTACAAACAGAATTCCGTCTGAAGGACGGCCTTCACCGCTGTTCAGGCGCTGAATATATTTACGGCGTATGTCTTCTTCCAGGCGGTTGACTTCTTTTTCACGCTGAAGCACTTTTCCGGCTAAGGAATAGCTGTCCTCTATGAAGGAACTGATGGCTTCTTCGATATTCTGCTGTACCAGATGGAACAGCGCAATCAGATCCTCATCATGAAAGATTTTTTCCGGTTCTTTCAATCCTTTAGATTTAGCTGCTTTCTTGCTTGCTTTGACGGCTTCGTTGACATTGCTGATAATATTTTCCGAATGGTCTCCGATACGTTCCAGATACTTGGTGATGTCCATCATCTGAGAGTGTTCCACGGCACTTTTAACCGGCAGATCCTCCACTGAAATTTTCATTAAATATTCTGTCAGGTTCATATCGATCTTATTGACAATTTCTTCTAAATGAAGAGTATTGGCCAGATCTTCATCCTGCTGTCTCTGATAATACTTGAACATTTCCTTGTATTCCTTAACAACAAAATCTCCCATTTGACCCAGCTCCAGCTTAGCTTGGTTTAAAGCTACTGATGGAACAGTATTGATAATTGAATGATCCAGCGTAGAGTCGTAGTCGATGATTGAATCATCACCTGGGACGATTTTAGTGACTAGTCTAGCGAGATGGTCAATAAACCACATCTGAATAAGGACGTTGATAATGTTAAACAGTCCATGAGAGAATGCAATTATCATTGCCGGATTCAGGTTGAAAACAGGTATAATCGCATAAATTAACTGAGTGAACGGTCCAATAATCATCAGAATAACTACGGTACCCACTAAGTTAAAGATAACATGAGAAGCTGCTGTACGCTTAGCAGCAACACTTGATCCGATGCTGGCCAGTACTGCTGTGATCGTGGTACCGATATTGCTTCCGAAAAGAATCGGCAGTGCGCCTTCAAGAGCAATCTGTCCTTGAGAATAAAGTTCCTGCAGTATTCCGATACTGGCACTGGAGCTTTGTACAAGGAAAGTGAACAGTGTTCCTATTCCTACACCTAGTGGCAGGTTTTCAGAAAGACTGATCATCAGGTCCCGAAAGACTTGCAGGTCTCTCAGCGGATACATGGCGTCCCCCATGAGCTCGAGTCCCAGAAATAACGCCCCGAAACCGAATATAGTCTGACCAAGTGAGGCCATGATCGGCTTCTTGGAGAAGAAAATCATAAACGATCCGACTGCCAGTATAGGCAAGGCATAGGCTCCTATATCCAGACCGATAACGAATGCCGTAATCGTTGTACCGATATTGGCTCCCATAATGACCCCAATCGCCTGCCTCAGTTTCATAAAGCCTGCGCTGACCAGTCCAACTGCCAGAACCGTCGTCCCGGATGAACTTTGAATCGCTACTGTAACAGCAATCCCCGCAAGAATTGCCCGAAAAGGTGTTGCCGTAAATCTGTTTAAAATCTCTCGTAAGCTGTCACCTGCTGATTTCTGCAGGCCGTCTCCCATAAATTTTAAACCGAACAGGAAAATACCCAGTCCACCAAAAAAGGTGAATAGTAACTGCTGTATGTCCACTCATAACCCTCCATCTTAATATTTAGAACAAAAATAAATACCAGAGTGGCTGCCTGTAAAAGGCCGATCATCATAATGCCGCTCCGAGTAGTATAGTTATTATCTTAAATCTAATTGCCGTTAAAATGAACCACAATATTTCAAATGAGAAAATTTTAATCGTTTACAGAACGAATTACTCCTGTTATCCAACCACTAATATAACGCTTACATATGACCGTTAAGCTAACTTTCTTTATTCACGAATTTAATAAACGTCAAAACAGCTAATCATTCGTATTTAAATAATTTACTATTGAAATAGAACGCTACCACAGATAATATTGATATAATCCATCATTATATGTCTTTACACCCAATTTACACGATGTTCACACTTTCGTAACAAATTATGAGCGGCTCATTTTTTAAGAGCACGCAAAAAAACAGAGAACGTCTCTGTTTTAAGCATCTTTAAACTGTTTAAGAAACTGAACCATATGATGTGTTCCTTCTTCAAAGTCTTTCAACCTGACGGACTCATTAGGTGCATGGGCCTTACCTTCTGCATGCCCGCATCCGCTGCTTGCTACAGGGATACCTAAATGCTGCCCGAAACTGTACATCGGTCCTGTTCCTGCATTTGTTGGAGACAGGACAACGTTGTCCGGTCCACCATAAATCTCTTCTGCAGATTTTCTTACTGTCTGGACGAACGGATCATCTATATCTGAACGGAACGCTTTCTGTCCTTTTAAAAGCACAAGTTCGACATCAGAAAACCCATTCCTGTCGAGATGCTGTCTGATCAGCTGTTCGATTTTTTGAGGATCCTGTCCAGGAACTAGTCGGCAGTCCAGTTTAGCTGAAGCTTTTCGAGGAAGGACTGTCTTTGTCCCTTCTTCAGTATAGCCAGATAAGAAACCGCAAATCGTCATCGTCGGATAGAATGCCAGAGCTTCTTCTGCTGTCCAGTCGAGCTTGTCGGTAATGAATGGATGTTTGAGCCCATAAATGCCTGAGATTTTTTCCTGACTGACTGTACGCTCATGAACTGCTTTCAATGCAAATGAAGAAGGAGGCTTTATATCATCATAGAAGCCGTCAACCAGTACATTATTATCCTTGTCTCTCAATGAAGCCAGAGCATGCGTCAGTCGCCATGCAGCATTATCAACCACTGCTCCAAGAGATGAGTGGATATCGACATCGGCACTTTCAACAAAAAGATCGAAGTATGCCATTCCTTTGACGCCTGTTTCAATGACGAACTGTTCATTTTCGTTCTTCCCACCGAACTCCCAGATACAGCCATCGCTTTTAAACAGGTCTGCATACTTCTCAATGTAAGCATTCAAATTGGGACTTCCGTTTTCTTCTTCTCCTTCAATCAGGAATTTCACGTTACAAGGCAGGCCTTCTTCACTGGTAAGTAAATGTTCGATGGCATAGAGTCGGATGACGAGGTTTGCTTTATTGTCGGTTACCCCTCTACAATAAAGTTTCCCGTCGACCACAGTTGGTTCAAATGGCGGTGTTTCCCACTCATCTACTGGGTCCTCAGGTTGAACATCATAGTGATTGTAAAAAAGAACCGTTTTATCAGCGTTGCCTTCTGGTCCAGCCTGGAAGTAAGCGTAAACAACCGGATTTCCTCCCAGATCATCCAGTATTTGTGTTTCTCCCCCTATTCTTTCGATCATGTCTTTAACATAAGCTACAGTGGGTAAAATCGATCGATTTTGAGTAGAGACCGAATCCAGCCTCAAATAATCATAGAACTCATCCTGATGAGCTTTGATAATCTCTGTGACACTTTCCAAACTCTCCTGCATTTTCAGTCCTCCATCTAAAGAAAAAGACACAGGTAATCCAGTTCCTTACAAACTGCTTACCAGTGTCTTCTTACCTCAGGCATATTGTTGTTTCGCTTGTCTCAGCAGTTTTTCCCGTTTTTTCTTGTAGAGTGCAATTTCATCTTTGTGACAGTAAATAAAGTGCTCCGGTGCAATCTCATGCAACCCGACATTACTGTGGTCATCATAATGATGGTACTTCGGATCGTATTCAGTCCTGACACGTCTACGCTCCGCCTCAGGATCCGGTGTCGGGATGGCAGAAAGCAGTGACTCCGTATAAGGATGGAGCGGAGCAATATACAATTCATCTGCCTCACATACTTCAAGAACCCGTCCACTATTCATGACCCCGATCCTGTCACTGATATATTTAACCATCGACAAATCATGAGCAATAAACAAGTAAGTCAGGTTGTTCTTGTCTTTCAATTCTTTAAGCAAATTAACAACCTGAGCCTGGATCGAAACATCCAGAGCAGAAATTGCCTCATCACAGATAATAAAGTCTGGTTCAACAGCCAAGGCTCTAGCAATGCCTACACGCTGGCACTGCCCACCTGAAAACTCACTAGGATAACGGTTGGCAAACTGACGATTCAGCCCTACCGATTCAAGCAGTTCATAGACGCGTTTTGTTCTTTCTTTGCTGTTCTGGGTCATGCCATGAACTTTAAGTGCCCCTCCGATGATTTCCTTGACAGTCAGCCTCGGGTTAAGGGACGCATAAGGATCCTGAAAAATCATCTGCATGGATTTACGGAAGGAAAGCAGATCCTTACGGCGCTTGATGTCATTAATGTCCTGTCCTTTATAGGAGATTTGGCCTCCAGTGATATCACCCAGTTTAATCAATGCTCTTCCGGTCGTTGATTTTCCACTTCCAGATTCTCCAACTAAACCGAACGTTTCACCTTCATAGATGGAGAAGCTGACATCTTTAACAGCACGCACTTCATTCTTCTTTCCAGCATTAAAGTACTGCTTCAATTCAGAAATTTCTACAATAGCTTTCTTTTCAGCTTCTGCTACCAAGGGCTTCCCCTCCCATCTCATTGATTTCTTCCTTTCCCATGTATAGGGACTCAAATTTTGCTTTGCGTCTTCTGACTTCTTCCGGCGGCTCAACCGCTGGTGCACTTGGATGAAGCAGCCAGGTTTTAGCATAGTGCGTATCTGACACTTTAAACATGTCAGGTTCTTCATGGAAATCGATTTCCAGCGCAAACTCATTTCTAGGAGCAAACGCATCTCCTACTGGCGGATGAAGCAGATTCGGAGGCGAACCAGGAATCGTGTACAAGTCCGTCTGCCCGACATCCAATGTCGGCATCGAAGCCAGCAGCCCCCAAGTATAAGGGTGCATTGGATTGTAGAATATTTCATCTGCTGTTCCATGTTCGACGATCTGACCTGCGTACATAACTGCTACACGATCTGCCATTTGGGCAACCACACCTAAATCATGTGTGATGAAAATAATTGAGGTATCCAGTTCTTTTTTCAATTTGTTCATCAAGCCGAGAATCTGTGCCTGAATGGTTACATCAAGGGCAGTAGTCGGTTCATCTGCTATCAGAACCTTAGGCTCACACGCCAGTGCAATTGCAATCATGACACGCTGTCTCATCCCACCTGAAAACTGATGGGGATAGCTTTTGTAATTTTCAGTAGGATTTTTTATCCCTACAAGATCCATCAGATCAAGCGCCTGTTTTTTCGCTTCTTCCTTACTGACGCCTTTGTGCGTGACAATGGGTTCAGCAATTTGTTTCCCAACTTGCATAGTCGGATTTAAAGACGTCATCGGATCCTGGAAAATCATCGCAATATCATTTCCACGTACTTTCTGCATCTCTTTCTCTGACAGTTTCAGCAAGTCCGTTCCTTCAAATAGTATTTCTCCACTTTCAATCATAGTATTTTTTTTAGGCAGCAGGCGATTGATCGCTTTTGTGGAAACTGACTTTCCACTACCTGACTCACCTACGATGGCCAGTGTTTCACCTTTTTTCAAGGTGAAGTCAACGCCTCTGACAGCTTTAACTACTCCTTCAAATGTCTGGAAAGAAATCGCCAAGTCTTTAACTTCCAAAATCGTTTTATCTTCCATTTCTTTCACCTCATTTTCTTTTTCCTGTTGTCCTATATAAACACGGGAAGAGACACACACCAAAAACTGATTAATGAGTGTCTCTATCCACTTGTTTGTCAGATCAGCACATTAGTCTTGAGGATCCAGTGTCCATTCGTGCAGGTCGTGCAGTGAACCTGCCCAGAATTCTTTGATTCCGCCATTCAGGTAGTCTACTCGAACCCCGAACTGGGACTCAGAGTAAAGCGGTACGATTGGCATTTCATCTTGAAGATGCTGCTGAAGTTCAGCGTAAACTGGGTATCTCTCTTCAAAGTTTGTTCCTGCCATTCCTTGTTCGATCAGGTCATCGATGACTGGATCTTCAACGCCCATGTTATTTGAAGCGCCGCCAGTTTGAACATAGCTTGCAATGTTAGGGTCAGCTGTGTGTCCCCAGCCCATCAGACCGATGTCATAATCCAGATCGTTTGCCATAGCTAACCAAGTCGGGAAGTCATAGTTGGACTGATTGACCTCTACACCAATTTCAGTCAGCCACTGTTCGATCAGATCACCATTCTGTTCGCGAACCGCGTTTCCTGTTGGTACAACGAATTCAAGCGGTGTGTCGAAATCGAAGCCAGCTTCTTCCAGCATTTCTCTAGCCAGTTCAGGATCATACTCAAGCGGCTCTAGATCTTCATCTTTATATGGACTTGCAGAGGAGTAAGTGGATGACAGAACTTCTCCACGTCCTTCCAGCAGATTATCTACTGTCAGCTGACGATTAAGTGCGTGTGCAAATGCTCGGCGAACTTGAGGATTATCAAAGCGTTCGTTATTGATAAGCATGTATTGCCCATTGAAACTTGGGAACTCATCTACTACCAGCCCATCAATATCTTCCAGTAATGAAATATCCTGAACTGGAACCATACCGATTCCTCCACCGGCTGCCATATGCAGATTGCCTGCCTGGAATTCTGTGATCATTGCTGTTCCGTTCATAATACGAGCGTAGACTGTTTCAATTTCAGGAGCACCTCTGTAATAATCAGGGTTTGCTTCCAGGTGAACATAGTTATCTGTATCATATTCAACGAACTTATAAGCGCCACTGAAGACGCTAGGCATCGTAGCCGCTTCTGAGTTTGGAATATCAGCCACTTCAATATCTCCAAAAACGTGTTCCGGAGCGACCAGGACATTGAATCCAAGGAATTCTGACAGATAAGCCAGATCGACAGGACTTTTAGTTGTAATGGTCAGTGTCTTTTCGTCGACTACTTCCACACCTGGCAGTTCATCATGTTCCTCCAGGCGGACACCTGAAGAATCAGTCCCTTCAATCATTGCCACGCTTGTTCCTAGTGTCGTTTCAACCTCTGGATCCGCAATGGTGTTCAGTGTAAATGCCACGTCATTAGCAGTAACAGGTTCCCCATCAGACCAGTTTGCATTTTCATCAATTGTTACTGTAAAGACCTGATTATCTTCTGTTTCAAAGGACCCTAAGGCAGGTTCGAAACTGTCCGCAGTCGGCATTGTCAGCAGGCTGTCATAGAAGAAGCGCTGAATCCACGTTCCTGCTATACCAGGACGGTAAAATGGGTTGAAGCTGTCCGGTGCGTTTGTCAGTCCGACCATTAAAGTAGAGGTATCTCCTTCATCAACTTCAGGCACGTCACCTTCAGCAACTGCTTCTTCAGTATCATCTCCACCTGTTGCCCCATCGTCTTCAAGATCAGGCACATCGCCATTTCCACAGGCTGCCAGTACTAGAGAGGATGCAAACATAACTGTTCCATATTTAACCATTTTTTTCATTTTAGACATATTAGTCTCCCCTTTGTTAAGTAATCCCCCGAAGGTGACCCTTGTATAGAACTTATGTGTAAATCTTTGATCCTATTATAGTGTTTACTTTGCTGTTAATCGGCATAAGAGCACCCCCATCAGCTCTTATGCTTTGTTTTCTCCTTCGATTGCTTGTCTCAGTCCATCTCCTATAAAGTTGATGGCCAGTACCGCAACAAAGACCAGAATACCTGCAGGTACCCATCGCCATGGTTCATAAGCCAGAACCCTGAGAGACTGGGCTTCTGAAAGAATATTTCCCCAGCTTGGACGCGGTCTCTGTACACCGACCCCAAGGAAACTTAAAGACGCTTCTGTCAGAATCGCTGTAGCAATCCCAAATGTCGCATTAACCAGAATGGGTGACAAGACATTTGGTAGAATATGAATGAACAGAATACCCGGAGTTGAGTAACCTGTAGCGACAGCTGCCAGAACAAAGTCCTGTTTTTTCAGTGTCATCACTTGCCCTCTGACCAGCCGGCATAAAGTTGGCCAGCTCAAAAATCCAAGGACTGCTGTTACAACCCATAGTCCTGAACCTAATAATGTAACAAGGGTTAGAATAACCATGAAAAACGGAAAGGACATAAAAGCCTCAGTAATCCTCATGATGATACTGTCTACTATCCCTCCAAAGTACCCGGAGACTAAACCTAGTGTCGTCCCGATAATGACATAGACCAGTACAGAACCTAAACCTACGATCATCGATACTTGCGTACCATGAATTAGTCGGGAGAGAACATCTCGTCCAATATCATCTGTTCCGAGATAAAAGTTGTCATAAGGCGCTGCCTGAAATCGCCCAACTGAAGCATCTCGTGGGTGTGGTGCAAGCTGATTTGCGAAAACTGCAGTCAGTACAAGAATGATGAAAATCACAAGACTGACGACGGCTACTTTGTTCTTAAAGAAACGTTTCGCCACTGTTTTAATATAACTGTCACCATCTGTAGCGATCTGTTCAGCTTCATTTCCTGGAAAATTAATTCTTTCCACTGCATCAACCAGATGAAACATGGCTTCCGCATTTTTATTTCCGACATTTTGTGCCATTTGTCTCCCTCCTTTCTAATTGTATTTAATACGTGGATCTACAACTGCATACATAATATCGACCAACAGGTTAGCAAACAGGACAACCACCGCCGATAGAACAGTTATAGCCATAAGCATCGGGTATTCCCGTTGCTGAATGGCCATGATCGTTAGCCGTCCCAGGCCGGGCCACTGGAAGATCTGCTCGGTAACGATGGCCCCGCCGACCAGTCTCGGTAAATCAGTTCCAATGATCGTAATGACAGGAATGAGAGCATTTCTTATTCCGTGTCTGGTCAAAATCACTTCAGATGCCAGACCTTTGGCTGTGGCAGTTCTGATGTAATTCTCGCCATATACTTGAATCATAGTTGCTCTCATGTAACGCGTCATATTTGCAATATAAAATGCTGACAGGACAATAACTGGCAACACAAGATGATGAACGGCGCTGAAAAATCCTCCTGATCCCCCTAACTCGGACATCCCTCCGGTTGGAAACCATCCTAACTGGACGGAGAAAATATAGATGAGTCCAAGTCCCAGAAAGAAGTTTGGTATTGATACCCCGACAAATGATCCTCCAGTCAATAAATTATCAATCCATGTTCCGTTTTTCCTGGCACTGATTATACCCAGTGGGATCGCTACTAGATATGAGAAGACAAGTGTCGTTCCCATAAGCGTGATTGTCGGTCCGATACGTGAAATGAGAATCGGAAGTACCGGATAACGCGTCGAGTAGTTGATTCCCAGATCTCCTTGAAGCGCTCGTCCCAGCCACCTGAAATATTGGATATGGTAAGGCTGATCCAGACCCAGTGCCC
Source organism: Alkalibacterium sp. m-11 (assembly GCF_054658155.1). Taxonomy (NCBI): domain Bacteria; kingdom Bacillati; phylum Bacillota; class Bacilli; order Lactobacillales; family Carnobacteriaceae; genus Alkalibacterium; species Alkalibacterium sp. m-11. The sequence continues at coordinate 7,588 of NZ_BAAGIR010000024.1, read as the reverse complement.
GCCTTGTTGCTTCAATCTGAACAGGTGTAGCATCCGGACTGACATATAGATCTGTCGGACTTCCTGGAGCCAGATTCATCATGATAAAGGCACCTACCGAGATCATCAACAGTACTGGAATAGCTGTTAGTAGTCGTTTTATAATGTATTTTTTCATAGTCATCCCTTCTTTCTTTAGATGGCGTTATCATCTTTTAAGCTGATTATCTTTGAAGATACGTTTTGATAAGTGAAAGGAAAACTTCTCCAGATCTCAGCAGAGCACGTTCGTCGATTTCAAATTTAGGATGGTGGTGCGGATAAGCATCAGATTTTTCGGGCGGCTGTGCCCCGACTCTCAGGAAAGCACCTGGTTTTTCTTTCAGGAAGTAGGCAAAGTCTTCGCCTCCCATGGATTCCTTCACTTCAGCTACCTCATTTTCTGGAAAATCTTCAAGGAGAGAAGCTTTTACTACATCCACGACTTCAGGTGTATTTTCGATAGCTGGGTACCCTTTGGTATAGTCTATTTCCACAGTAGCATCATATGCTGCAGCAATGCTCTGACTCATCGATTTCAGTTTTGATTCCACAAGTTCCTGGACATCTTGATGCAGAGTCCTTACGGTTCCTTTTATTTCTGTCGCATCCGCGATAATGTTGTACGCTTCTCCTCCTGACTGAAAACCTGCAAATGTCAGAACAGCAGGTTTGACAGGATCAGTCATCCGACTGACGATCTGCTGAAGATTCGTTACGATCTGAGCTCCGACAGTCAAGGCGTCATGCGTATCATGCGGGGCAGCACCGTGGCCACCTTTCCCTTGAATTTTCATATTGAATGAATCGGAATTCGCTGAACCGAACGCTACATTGTAGAAGACCTTATTTAAAGGTTGTGTCGCACCGAGATGAATGCCGAAAACGTAATCGACCCCTTCAAGTGCTCCATCTTCTACCATTGATTTTGCTCCTCCAGGCAGGACTTCTTCAGCGTGCTGGTGAAGCAGGACAAGTGTACCGTGAAGTTCATCAGTATGTTTAGCCATTACTTTAGCCACACTGAGTAACGAAGCGGTATGACCATCATGACCGCAGGCATGCATGATTCCTTCATTTTTGGATTTGAATGGTGATTCCACTTCCTCTTTCACTTGAAGAGCATCAAAGTCAGCTCGAAGTGCGATCGTCGGTCCAGGATGCTGACCCTTGATTTTTGCAACGATTCCATATCCGTTACCGACATCTGTCCGGATGTCTTCTATCCCGAACGATTCAAGTTTTTCTTTTACGAAGCGAGCTGTTTCAACTTCTTCGAATGAAGGCTCCGGATGAGCATGCAGGTGTCTACGCCATGCTACTGTTTCCAGGTAATTCTCCTTCAGCTCCTCTTTCCATTGTTCAAAACTCATGAAACATCCCTCTTTCTGTTTATTCCCCTACTGCGTGGTGTGAATCGGATGACACGACCGAAGTGTCCATCAGATAATGCCCTACAATATCTATAAAGCATTTGGCTCCAGTCAGCATAGCCCGTTCATCAAAGTCGAATTTTGGATGGTGGTGCGGATACGTGATGCCTTTTTCCTTGTTTCCGGAATGAACGAAGAAAAATGATCCCGGCTTCTCCTGAAGGAAATAGGCAAAATCTTCGCCGCCCATACGTAATGGTATCGGTTCAACGTTTACGTCTTTACGATTGGCTTCAAATAAAGTGCTGATCAGCTGTGTTTCTTCTATATGATTGAACAGTGCCGGGTACCCTTTTGTATAAGTTACTTTGCATGTGGCCCCATGAGCTTCACAAATGCTTTCAGTCATGGTTTGAATTTTCTCTTCAACCAATTTTCTCAAGTCAGGATCAAATGTTCTGACGGTTCCTTTAAGCGATGCCTTGTCCGCAATGACATTATTAGCCCCATCGCCTGCTTTAAAAGTTGAGAAGGTCAGCACACCTGACTGCGTGGGATCTTTTTTCCGACTGATGATCGTCTGCAGCTGATTAACAACAAACGAAGCAACGACTACTGCGTCGACTGTCGAACTTGGATGAGCTGCGTGGCCACCTTTTCCCTGAATCTCTATACTGAAGAAATCAGGTGCTGCCATAGCGTAGCCTTCACAGTATGAAACCGTTCCGTATTCAAGCGGCGATCTGAGATGTAATCCATATACAGCATCGACATCTTCAAGCACTCCCGCGTCGACCATTGCCTTACCCCCACCGGGAAGGACTTCTTCTGCATGCTGGAAAACGAATTTTACCGATCCGGATAATTCATCCTCATGATCTTTAAGAACTTTAGCTACACTAAGTAAAGTAGCCGTGTGTCCATCATGACCACAGGCGTGCATCACACCAGGGTTTTTAGAAGCAAAACTCAAACCCGTTTCTTCTTCAATGCGAAGCGCGTCGAAATCAGCGCGAAAAGCGATAACAGGGCCATAATTCGCCCCTCTCAGGTAGGCAGTGATGCCTCCTCCGCCTACATTTTCTTCTACTTCTTCATATCCGAACTCTCTTAATTTGTCAGCTATAAATTGCCTGGTATTCCATTCCTCGAATGAAGGCTCCGGATTCTCGTGAAGGTGCCTCCGCCATTGAACGGTTTCTGGAAACAAGTGATTTAATGCTTCTTCCAGTGATTCAATTGACATGACTAAATCACTCCTCTAAAAAATTTGATGAGAACAAATGAGAAATTTATCATTTTTCTTATCTTTTTTTAAAGTGTATACATAGGAAAAGACTTTGTCAATCGGTTTTATGAGAAAGATTATCATTTTATTTTAATCTCCATTTACTTTCAAAAAGCTATTTCCCATGAAAAAGATGATAAAAGCGGTTACAATATATGATGTGTCTGAAATGTGACATATAACCAGTTGTATTCATATGGTGAATAAAGAAAGTATATTTGCTTACTCATGTACTTACATTTAATAAGTGACAAAGGATTGAACAATTAAAGAATACTATGTGACAGAGCGTCTCTTTTTGTTTACTCCTGGTTAAAAAGGTTATAAACTATATAGAGATTAAAATAACTCGCAGACTAGGTCGGACATACAGCCAAGTGCGAGTCGAGGTGAGATGAATGAAAGAATGTGTACGTTCAGAATACGATGAGTTGGAACAATACGCACACTCTATAGGGATGACTCCTGAAGAATATGCGATCAGCCTGCACAAGAATAATCAGCAAGTCAAATCTGTCCTGCTTGGGAATGGTCCTGAGTTCAAGCAGTTTGTTAATGATTTTCATAAAATTCTTGATGATCTTGCTATTTATAAGGAATCAGGGGCTAAAAAACAGACCTGTGACCACTACCAGCTGATCAAGAAAGTGGTTCATCTCCTTAAATCCTCCAGCACGGATCCTAAACTGCTTGCTCAGTTATATCGCCATTATCCAAATGGAATAGAAGAAGAACTGAATAACCTGAATAAACGCATTGGGTAATTGGGATAATTGATAGACTATACTAATCTCTGTTCTTTCCTTGATACCCCCATTATTACTTAAACGACTAAATAAATAGGCCTGAGAATTCACTAATGGAGTGATTCTCAGGCCTTTTTTTTTGCTCTTGACTTAGTGTTTTTTCCATTATATCAGACATTTCTGGATGCACACACTTTCTGCTCGCCAGTTGGTTCCAAGATGATTCTTATTAGTTGCTCGCCTAATAAACTACATCTTAATAGGCTCCGACTTGTTCTCCATTACTTTACGATCTGCATTACCTGATATATTAGTGCAGCCATTGCCACTCCTAAGATTAAAGATTCACTGGATTTACCAGTAGAATAATACAGCTTTTTGAAACCGAACTGAATACGTCTTGAATATAGGGGCTGAAACCAAGCTACACCCGTTTTAGAAAATGAATCTTCCACTAAGTGTGCTATATAGCCGACAATGAACCAGTCCGCAAACTCTAGAGGCAGCTGCAAATAGTTCAGCACCCACCTTGAAATCAACTGAAAGAATACTATTCCCAGGATTGAATGGGCCAGTCCTCTATGACCGAAGACCGCTCCGATGCTGTGACTGATGCCGCCTGTGCGATTTCCTATAAATGACTTCGGGTGGTCGATGTCAGGTAATAAAGCCCCTACGCCTAAAGCCACCGTATTTCCGATCGTGAGGTTGCCTGTGGATACCAGAGCGGGTAGAACAGCAGCGTAAGTCACTGCTAAATGTGTTTTGTACTGCATGTGAATCTCCTTTTGTCTTATATCGTACACACTCTAATATCCTTTAAATTGACCAGATCAGTCAATCAAATTATAAAACTTGAGTCCTTCAACGATGCCTCCATCTTTATTAGAAGAAGTGACATAGTCAGCGACGGCTTTTACGTCATCAAGACCGTTCGCCATGGCCACACTGTAATCCGCGCGTTTCAGCATCTCTAAATCATTTGCACCGTCTCCGAAGGCATAGAGTGGAATATCATGCATATTGATGGACTCCAGAAGCGCGTCAATGCCTTTCGCTTTATTGTGTCCTTTGGTAATAGTGTCCATGCTGAAAGGCGTATTACGGTAAAATGACAGCTCTGGAAAACCTTCAATAAATTCCTGATCAAGCGACTGGTCTTCATTCAAAACAAGCATCATCAGAATCTCTTCTTTTTCATCAAATGCTTCATCGATTGCAGGGGGCTCTTCATGAATAAAATTATAAGCCTGTTTAAGCGTCTCGCTATAGCGTGTGGCCCGTATCTTGTCAGAGCTGTATAAGGACAGCGGAAGGTTCTTCTCACTCGTCATCTTCTTAAGCCCGTCAACCAGTGACTGCGGGATGACGTTCCTGAATACTTCTTTTCCTTTATATTGAATGTACTGGCCATTTAACGTAATAAACGAATCGATCACTGTTTCTTCCAGCACATGCTGTATTTCTAACGGGCTTCTTCCAGTAGCAATAAACGGAACAGCTCCCTTATCCTTCAGCTGGACTAGTGCTTCTTTCACATCTTCATCAACTAAAGATTCTTCATTCAATAATGTCCCATCCAAATCAAAAAATACTAATGCGGTCGGTTTCATCTCCATGCTCCTTCTGCTTCTAATAAATTGAAAGTCATACTTTATCTACTGACCAGTCTATCAGTCACCGAGCTATTTCTCTAGTGGGCTGTACTGATTTATCCTTGTTGATAGTAGACACGTCTGATTTATTTAACCATGTCTGCCAGTAACTGGTACAATAGTGACCCTTTTTTCTGTCAACGCTTTATGTATCCTTGTCGCAAACTGGACAGCTTTCGGGTTGTCCCCGTGCATACAGATCGTATCAGGCTGAAGATCGATCCACTCACCGGTCACTGACTTCACATTGCCTTCTTCGACCATCTGAACGACGCGTTCGACAGCCACATCTTCATCTGTGATCAGGGCATCTTCATGCTGCCTGTGAACCAGAGTTCCATCGTTATTGTAATTCCGGTCGGCGAATACTTCCTGAGCATAAGACAGGCCTGTATCTTGAGCAGCTCTAATCAGCTGACTGTTCGCCAGGCCGTAAAGGATCAGCTCATCGTCCACTTCTCTGATGCCTTCACAAATGGCTCTGGCCAGATTATAGTCAGTGCTGGCCATATTGTACAGGGCTCCATGAGGTTTGACATGATGCCGTTTCCCCGTTTTGCTGAAAGCCGACAGTGCACCAATCTGGTACTTTATATAATTTCTGGCTTCATCCATAGAGACCGACATCTTGCGTCGTCCGAAACCCATCAGATCGTAAAAACCTGGGTGAGCCCCAATGGCGACATTATTTTTCTCTGCTTCTTCGACTGTCTGGGCCATAACCATCGGATCGGAAGCATGAAAGCCACATGCAATATTGGCCGAAGAAATATAGGGCAGGATATCTTTGTCGAGTCCAAGTGTATATGCCCCGAAACTCTCTCCTAAGTCACAGTTTAAATCTACTATCTTCATTGCCTCATTCTCCTCCTTATGTCTCTACTGGTCCTCTGGCTGGTTTGTCGATTCTTTCTCCTGGACCATGACCGACTGATGATCTATATCCAGTTTAATTTGCTTGTCTGAGTAACTGAATTGGGTAAACGACGAGTCTTTAATTATATTGATCAGATCGTCGATTTTATTTCTTGCCAGAACACCTGACACTTCACCTGATTGTTTGCTTTTTAAAGCAAGGTCATTCAGCCGCTCCTGCTGCTGTTTAAACCAGTTCTTCTGTTTTTTGAATAGAGTCTGAGCTTCTTCTACATTTATCTGAGTGAACTGTATCTCTGTTCCAGGTGAACATTGCACCAATTTTGATCTGTCTACTGAGCAGACTGTGCCTATTACCGGGTACCCTCCGGTTGTCTGGCGGTCTGCCATGAGAATGATTGGCTGACCATCCGGCGGAACCTGAATATCTCCCCAGACTGTCCCCTCAGAAATTACAGATATCTGATCATCCATTTCGATACGTTTGCCTTCCAGCCTGTAACCCATGCGATCCGACTTGGACGAAATGGTATATTTTTGCGAATAAAAACTATCTCTTATTACATTTGTCAGGGCAGGCTGCTCTGATGAAGGAATGACACGTATATTGACAGATCCGGACGAACGGCTTTCTGAAAACGAGGAAACATTTCGTCCGGAAATCTGTCTAAAGCTGATATCGGTATGCTTAAAATTAAGATAGTCTCCTTCTTCCAGCGCTCGCCCACGATAGCCTCCTATATTGAAACGGGTACTTGTTGAATAGCTGTCCATGACTTTTTGAATGTCGAGCCCTCCAGCGAAAGCTATATAAGAAAAGATGCCACCCATTATTGGCCCAGTCTTTAACTCGTCTCCTTTGTTTACAGTTCGTATACTATATTACGCTTCCCCAACCGGTTATTCAATAGGGTTACCGCCCACAAACAAAACACGCGCCAGTCTAATAATAGACCGACGCGTGTTTGATGTGCTCTAACGTTTAAGGTAAACGTAATGTCTGGTTGACAAAAATAACATCGCTGGATAAATTATTGATCGTCATCAATTGACGAACCGTTACGTTATACCGTTGAGCAATGTGTGACAGGGTGTCCCCACGTACAACCGTATGTGTTCTTTGGTTTGACACAGGTGTTGGTGTTGCCTGCGCTCCACCCACAACCAATCGTTGACCAATTCGAATCACGTCACTACTTAAGTTATTTAAACGTCTTAAGTTCGCTACCGTTGTATTGTTTGCTCGTGCAATATGTGACAAGGTGTCCCCACGTACAACCGTATGTGTTCTTTGGTTTGACACGGGTGTCGGTGTTGGTGTTGGTGTTGCCTGTGCTCCACCTACAACCAATCGTTGACCAATTCGGATCACGTCACTGCTTAAATTATTTAAACGTCTTAAGTTAGCTACCGTTGTATTGTTTGCAACGGCAATATGCGACAAGGTGTCCCCACGTACAACCGTATGTGTTCTTTGGTTTGACACAGGTGTCGGTGCTGGCGCTGGTGTCGGTGTTGGTGTTGGTGTTGCCTGTGCTCCACCTACAACCAATCGTTGACCAATTCGGATCACGTCACTGCTTAAATTATTTAAACGTCTTAAGTTAGCTACCGTTGTATTGTTTGCAACGG
>NZ_BAAGIR010000023.1:0-24607 GCF_054658155.1 Alkalibacterium sp. m-11 | reverse complement strand
TGGAAATGAGATGGTTCCTGTTTACTATAAGAGTATTCACGGTATCGTCTACGATAATTCAGAACTGAAAAAGTAATGGCTACGCACTATCCCAAAAGGGCGAAGGCGTAGCCGAAGCTTTTTTTATGTCATTTGTCTAGTTAAATTTTTATAAATCCTAAAGTGACATAAGGTCTATTATTGGTCAATTCATCCGATTATTCCTATAATAATATTTGATGGTTAATCTAAGCTAGAAATTTTATAGGAGAGATAGCATGCATAAAAATAATCATTCAATAATCGGCACCTATGACAACCGGATGATGCGTTGAAAGTCGTCAGTCAGCTGAAGAACGAAGGGTATCAGAAACAGGATACTATTCTTTACTCAAATAATGCGACTGGCGTAGGAGACCATGATGCGAAAGAAATGTATTGATTAAGAAACCGTAAATAAAGATCACCCTAATGCATGATCAACTACTTTTATGAGAACCCCCGGAAACCCACTATAAGTGATCCGGGGGTTTTCTCTGTATTAATTCCTGTTAAATTTATTCAAAACTTTTCAATCTTTGCTGAAAACTGGTAAAATAGATAGGAAGACTTTAAAGAGGTGACCTATGAATTCAGTTCAATTATCAAAACGGCTCAAGCAGGTAGCCGACTACGTAGAAAAAGGGGCAAGAGTGGCTGATATCGGGTCTGACCATGCTTATCTGCCGTGTTATCTAGCAGACCAGGGGAAAATCACTTTTGCTGTGGCAGGAGAGGTGGTCCAGGGGCCATTTAACAACGCAGTGAAGGAAGTCAGGCGGACCGGACTGGAAAAAATAGTTGAAGTCCGACTGGGTGACGGATTAATGGTTTTAAAACCCGAAGATCGAATCGACACGGTTACTATAGCTGGAATGGGTGGTGCACTGATCCGATCGATCCTTGAAAAAGGACAAGAAAATGATAGACTGACTGGTCAGGAAACATTGATACTACAGCCGAATGTGTTTGAAGAAACTGTAAGAGAATACCTGATGGAACAGCAGTACCGTATTACAGATGAAACGATTCTTGAGGAAAATGAAAAGATTTATGAAATCATCAAAGCCGTACCGTCTGACACTCCAGTAACTTATTCCAAAAAAGATTTACTGTTTGGTCCATATCTCAGTAAGGAACAATCTGAGACGTTCAAGAAAAAGTGGACCCAGCAGATGCATACGGATGAGTTCATCGTCGGTCAGATGGAACGGTCAAGCCAGCCTAATGAAGAAAAGCTATCGGTACTCAAAGAAGAAATTAAACTGATTAAGGAGATGATCGAATGACAGACGTGACAGTGAACGATCTGGCAACTGCACTTGACCAGCTCGCCCCCCCTTCACTTGCTGAAGGATGGGATCCAGTCGGTTTATCCTTTGGTTCTAAAAACAAAGCGGTCAAGACTGTTCTGATAGCTCTCGATGTTGACAAGCAGACGATCCAGGAAGCAAAAGATAAGCAGGCGGATCTGATTATCACTCATCACCCTGCGATCTTCAAACCGTTAAAAAACTTGACTGATGAGGACTCCAGAACACGGGAGTTTCTTGACCTGGTCAAATCAGATATTGCAGTATACTCTGCCCATACCAATCTTGATGCGGCAGAAGGCGGGATGAATGACTGGCTGGCTGACAGTATAGGTATCAGTCAGGAGGAGCGACATATCGTCTCAGTGAGTACCAAAGAAGGCTATAAGAAACTGGCCGCGTATGTCCCCGATTATGCTGCAGACAAGGTTAGAAAGGCTCTGCATTCAGCAGGAGCTGGAGAAGTTGGCGACTACAAAGACGTGTCCTATACTCTGGAAGGGCATGGCCGTTTTACGCCTCAGGAAGGTGCAAATCCTACAGAAGGTGAAATCGGCAAAGAAGAAGTGATCCATGAACAGCGCATCGAAATGCTATTGAAGAATTCTTCTGTCTATCCTGTCATTGAGGCACTGAGAGCTAACCATCCTTATGAAGAACCGGTCTTTGACCTGTTTACCCTAGACAATCAGACCGATGCATTCGGATTCGGTCGGGCCGGTAAGCTGGAGAAACCTGAAACTACCGAGGAACTCGCTGCGAGGATCAGAACACTCTTTCCAGTAGATGGTGTGCGTTTCGGCTCAAACGATCTTGAACGTAAACATGAGAAAGCAGCTATATTCGGAGGATCCGGAGAAAAGTACTATAAAGAGGCTCTGTCCAGTGGAGCGACTCTCTTCATTACTGGGGACATTTCCTACCACGGAGCACAGGATATGCTGAGAGACGGGCTGGATTTCATTGATGCCGGTCATTATATGGAAGCAATCTGTGTGCCGAAGCTGGCCGGATATTTCGAACAGCTGAAACTGACTAATAACTGGGACCTGACTATTTTACAGACAGCGACACAAACGGATGTCTTTACTTACTCAAATTAAAAGGATGGGATGACTATGTATAAAAATTTAATGGACCGTTTTCTAACTTATGTCAAAATCGATACACGTTCAGATGCTGAATCTTCATCAGTACCTTCCACTCAGAAACAAGCAGATTTTGCTCGTGTACTGATGGCTGACCTTAAAGAAATCGGGATGAGCGATGTGGAATACAATGAGTCAAATGGATTCGTAACGGCTACATTGCCTGCGAACGCTGAAGATACAGGACCGGTCATCGGCTTCATAGCTCATATGGACACGGCTGACTTCAATTCAGAACATATCAGTCCGCAGATTATTGAAAAATATGATGGTGAAACGATCGTACTTAATGAAGAGCAGGGTATTCGATTATCTCCGGACGATTTTCCTAATCTGAAAAATTATATTGGTCAAACACTGATTACAACCGACGGGACGACATTACTTGGGTCAGATGATAAATCAGGTATTGTTGAAATCATGAGTATGGTCGAGTTCTTTATTGCCAATCCGACAGTCAGGCATGGAAAAATCCGTGTGGCTTTCGGACCTGATGAAGAAATTGGTGTGGGAGCAGACCGATTCGATGTCGACCACTTTGGAGCGGATTTTGCGTATACAGTTGACGGAGGCCCTGTCGGGGAACTTGAGTATGAAAGTTTCAACGCAGCAGGGGCAAAAATAAGAATCAAAGGGAAAAACGTCCACCCGGGGACTGCTAAAGATAAGATGATCAATGCGCTTAAACTAGCCGTATCTTTTGATCAGGCATTACCTGAAAATGAAGTCCCTGAACGAACTGACGGTAGAGAAGGGTTCTTCCATCTTCTTGAAATCACGGGGACCGTGGATGAAGCCATGATGCAGTATATTATAAGAGATCATGATCGGGAAGCCTTTGAATCAAAGAAAGAACAGATGATAACTGTTGCTTCTAAGCTGAACGAAACATTTGATGAAGAGCGCGTTTCTGTTGAAATGAAAGATCAGTACTATAACATGCGCGAAGTCATTGAAAAAGACATGAGACCGGTTAAACTTGCTGATAAAGCAATGAATAATTTGGGAATCAGTCCTATCGTCAAACCTATTCGTGGGGGAACAGACGGATCAAAGATTTCATTCATGGGTCTACCAACTCCAAATATTTTTGCTGGAGGAGAAAATTTCCATGGACGTTATGAATTCGTAGCTGTAGAGAGCATGATTAAAGCTACTGATGTATTGATTGAAATCGCAAAGCTTGCTGCAGCAGAATAAAAAGAAAAGGGAAGAAGGCTTAACCGGCCTTTCTTTCCTTTCTTCTTAACATTAAATCAATAGCTTAAGAGAGAGGAGCACATGAATGGGTCTTCAATTTATTCTGAGCAGACTGCAGACGGATAAGAAGAAAATACTTTTCGACCAGATGATGAATTGGATGGAGGATGAAGAGGCACAAGTTTTCTATCTAGTCCCGGATCATATGAAATTTGAATCGGAAATGGCTATTCTGGATCGTATAAAAGACAGTCAGCCAGATAATGATCGTCATCTGGCAGGAATGATCAATCTGCAGGTGTTCAGTTTCAGTCGTCTGGCATGGTACTTTCTTCAGGACACGGCCTTATACAGTCATTCCCAGCTTACTGAAACAGGACTGACCATGCTGATGCGTCGACTTTTAAGAGAAAATGAGGAAGCCCTGACCATATTCAGAGGAGAAAGTCAGCAGCAGGGCTTTGTAGAAAAAACGACTGAACTGTTTATGGAATTGAGAAAGGCTCGCGTAATGCCAGAAGATCTGACTAATATCAGTGGTCAGATCTTTGAAGGTGAGCCAGGCACTAGAGACCTCTTACTTAAACTCAAAGATATTACCCTGCTGTATGATTCTTTTCTCTCTCATCTTGAAGGAAAGTATATTGAAAAAGAGGATGTACTTGAAGCGCTGATTGAAGAAGTTAAAATAAGGGATCTTAGCCGTACCCACATCATCATTGATAACTTTCACCGCTTTTCGGCACAGGAGCAGGAGCTGGTCCTGCAGATGGTCGAACATGCAAAGGATGTAAAAGTTTCTTTGGTTCTAGATAAAAAATATGCGGTGGAACCTCCAGAGATGACTAACTTTTTTTATCAGACTGGAATGACTTATTTCAGGCTTTACCAGGAAGCCAGAAATCGTCGTCTACAAGTATTGAATGATACTGTTGTAAAAGACAACAGTCGTGAGCGATGTGATGCACTGCAAAACTTTGAAGACTACTGGGTCAGCAGTTTCGATTTGTCACCTAAACGACGGTCGCACCCGTCAGCTGATTACAGCAGCTGTATAGAAATAAGAGAAGCAGAATCAAGACAAGCCGAAGTGTTGCACACGGCAACTACTATAAAACAGTTAGTTACTGAGGGCAATTACCGCTATAAGGACATTCTTGTATGTGCTAGAACCCTTGAAGATTACAAAATGCTAATGGGTTCTACTTTTGCGGAAAATGACATCCCTCTGTTTATTGACGAAGCAGATAAGATGTCCCATCATGCATTGGTAGAATGTATACAAAGTCTAGTAAATATCTATAAACGACATTACCGTTATGAAGATGTCATGCGCTTTCTTAAAACTGAACTGTTCATTCCTGTGGAAGATGAACGGACTGTTCCTAAAGAAAAGAAAGACCGCCTATCTTTCTGGAGTTCTAAATCGGAAAGCTGGCGACAATCCGTAGATACTCTTGAGAACGTCATGCTTGCTTATGGGTACGAAGGCAATGACTGGGTAAGAGATGAAGACTGGATCTATGCACGCTTTCATCTAGAAGAAATGGATGACCAGCTGGATGCAGACAAACGGATGCAGGAACAGGCAAATCAGGCGCGTTCAATCATTCGCTCAGCGTTTCTTCCGTTTTTCAAACAGCTGGATAGAGTTAAAACGAACCGAGAAGCTGTGCGTCTTATCTATCAGTTTCTTGAGCGGCACGGAATTGATCGTCAACTCCTATACTGGCGTGATCAGGCACTTGAGGATGGGGAACTTGAAGATGCGAGAAAACACGAACAAGTCTGGCAGACCTTCATCCAGCTACTGGACGAGTTCGTCGATGTGCTTGGTGATGAAGCCTGGGAAGTCGATACCTTTCTGTCAGTTCTAGAAACTGGATTTGAACAGGCAACATACGCCATTGTCCCTCCGAGTATCGATCAAGTCATGTTCACTCAGTTTGACAAATCACGGCTTAACTGCAAGAAATTAGTAGTCATCATGGGAATGACAGATACACAGCTGCCCTTGAATTCAGAAAATGACTCTATACTGACAGACGAAGACAGGGAACAACTTGGCGTGTTTCTCCCGGACGATAAATTTCTCATGCCATCCACAGCGGGAAGACTGGCTAACGAGCCCTTCACTGCCTATCTTGCCTTTCTTATTGCGTCGGATAAACTGATCCTCAGTTATCCGATGAAGAATGACGGCTCTGGTGACAACCGACTGAGCCCTTACATCGAACGTCTTAACCGCCAGCTCGCTATACCGATTGACCGTAAATACACTGATGCTGGGGCCGTGACTGATGAGTCAACTGATTTATCTCTTTCTTTTGTCGGATCCAGACGTCAGACGATCGGTCAGCTAGTGACTATTTTAAGAGACCGGCTGGATCATAAGACTAATCCGCCAATTTTTTGGACTATCTTATTTCAGAACCTGCAGAAACAGTCCTCGGAGGTTGAAAAGAAAATACTAAAGAGTCTTGAATATAGAAATATTCCTCGACGCCTGTCACCAGAACTGGCTGAAGAACTCTACGGGAAAGATCTGTATCTTTCAGTGTCACAGCTGGAAAGTTTTTATCTGGATCCGTACAGTCATTTCCTCCAGTACGGATTAAAACTGCGGGAACGGGCTGTCCAGGAGCTGACTCCGGCAGAAACAGGAACCTTTTTCCACGATGCTCTGGATAGTATTTTCAGATCAATTATTACCAATAATTTGTCCTTTGATCAGCTGAACGAAGATGAACTTGAATCTGTAACAGAAGAGGTTCTTCAGGAACTGTATCAGAACAACAAGTTCAAACTGCTGTCCATGTCAAATCGGATGAAATTCATACGAAAACAACTGAGCCGTACCATTCAGCAGATGGTCAAGGCCCTGTCGAACCAGACGAGACGGACACAGATGAGACCACGCAAGTCAGAGGTCCTTTTTGGACGACTGGGGAGTCGAGAAGGGGTACCGGGGCTTAATTTCCCCCTTAATACTGGAGGAAATCTCTATGTACGCGGAAAAATCGATCGGCTGGATGCTTTGGAACTGGAAAATGAGTTGTATTTAAGTATTGTAGATTACAAATCCAGCAGAAAATCACTGAAGTTCGATGAAATATATCACGGACTGATGATGCAGATGTTGACTTATCTTGATACAGCTGTTCATTACTCGGAAGATATTTTTGGTAAAAAGGCCAAGCCCGCAGGTGCATTTTATGCCCATGTCAATAACCCAATGCTTAAAGCCAGCGATTTGCTTAAAAAGGACTGGTTGGATGTCTGGCTGAAGTCATTTAAAATGGACGGGATCATTCTGAATGAGGACGAGCTGGTTGAAAAACTGGACCTGACTCTGCCTGAAAACAAATATTCCCTGGTCTATCCTCTTGAGTATGTCAAAACAAGAGACCAGATTAAAGGAAAGCTGATCACAATGGAGGATCTAGATCTGCTCTTCAGACATAACAGGGAAAAAATCAGAGAAGCAGGTAACCGGATCCTGGCAGGTGAAAATACCTTGTCGCCTATTTACGACAAGAAAGAATTTACACCATCTGTTCGAGGCATCTATCAGCCGATTTCCCAGTTTGATGTTCTTCTACCGAACGGACAGAATCAGTACCGGCAACTTGAACCCATCAGTGATCAGTCCGATCTGATCGATAAATTAAAATCTAAATACCTGGACTTAAGCGAGAGAGGAGCAGATGACAACTAATGGCAACTATTCCATCAAAGCCGGCTGATGCCCAATTTACGGATCATCAGTGGCAGGCAATTTATGATGAAGGCAAGAATATCCTGGTCTCTGCTTCTGCAGGGTCCGGAAAAACGACCGTCCTTGTGCAGCGAGTGATTGAAAAAATCAAAAACTTTACGGACATTAATGAACTGCTTGTCGTGACATATACTAATGCCGCAGCAAGAGAAATGAAAGAACGGATCCAGAGAGCCATTCAGAAGGAAATCAACGCTGAAACGGATCCTAAGAAAAAGCAGCATCTGATTCGTCAGATTCCTCTTTTAGGTCATGCAGACATTTCGACCTTGCATTCATTCTGTCTGAAAGTAATCAAACGCTACTATTATCTAATCGACTTCGATCCCGTCTTTCGACTGCTGACGGACGATACAGAAATTGCTCTCATGAAAGAAGATGTCTGGGAGGAACTGAGAGAGGAATTATACGGCGAAGAAGATTCTTTGTTTGAAGCACTGGCTCAGGCGTACTCAAATGACCGCAGTGATGACGGGCTGACTGATCTTATCTTCAAACTTTATGATTTTTCACGGTCCAAGACTGATTCAAAAGGGTGGCTATCAGACTTGTCCAGCCGATATGAAACGGAAGGGGGCGACTTGGCCAGCAGTACCATTTTCCAGGAACTGGCCAAGCCTGCAATTCTGGATACGTTGGACACTGCTAAGGAACTTCTAAGCGATGCTCATCAAATGAGTAATGGCGATCCGTCACTTGATAAGACGGTTGAGCTGCTTGTGAATGACCTGGAGCTGGTCGAACGGGCTGAGCAGGCTATCCATGAAGACCGTCTCAATGATGTATACAGTTTACTGAATGGCCCAATATTCCCAAGATGGAAAAATCCAGGCAAACATTCACCTGATGAAGTCAAGGAAGCCGCTAAGGAAATGAAAAGCTTCCGAGATAAAGCCAAATCCTTTGTCGTTTCCTTAAGAGACAACTATTTCCTATTATCACCCGATGAACAAGCGGAAACGATGAGTGCAGTAAAAGGACTCGTTGAAGAACTATCTCGTGTGGCAGTACTGTTTTACGAACGCTACCAGCAGCATAAAGCAGACAGAAAAGTGCTGGACTTTAACGATCTGGAGCATCTGACCCTGGCCATTCTTATTGATGCTGATGACGGACAGTCAGTACCTTCCGAAGCCTCCAGGCATTACCGCAGACAGTTTGCTGAAGTGATGGTCGATGAGTATCAGGATATCAACCTGATTCAGGAAACGATTTTGAAATGGCTGACTCGTTCATCTGACGATATCGGGAATCAGTTCATGGTGGGGGACGTCAAGCAGTCCATTTACTCTTTCAGGCTAGCTGATCCTAGTCTTTTCATTGAGAAATACGAACGATACGAAAAAAGTCAGGATGGGGACCGGATCATTTTAGCTGAAAATTTCCGCTCGCGTCCGGATGTGCTTCAGTTTACCAATTTCATTTTCGAACAGCTGATGGACAAAAAAGTGGGCGAACTGGCCTATGATGAATCGGCTAAACTGATAAACGGGTTTACCGCCTTTCCGGAATCTGACCGTTTCTCTGCCGATGTTCTGATATATGAAACAGAAGAAGAGGAATCTGAAGAAGATAGCGATTCTTTGGAGAGCGACAGTGTTACGTTTCAGATGAACACAAAGACTAAAGGCGAAATATACATGGTTGCCGATAAAATTCTTGAAATGGTCGCCGCCGGATATGAGGTTTATGATAAAGAGATGAAAGCCAACAGACCTGTGCAGTTCAAGGATATTGTGCTTCTCACACCAACAAAGAAAAATAATATTGATATTCAGGATATCTTTAAACAGCTTCAGATCCCAACAGCCGTGAATGATACTCAAAACTATTTCCAGACCACTGAGATAGCAATCATGATGTCACTGCTTAAAGTCATAGATAATCCGAAACAGGATATTCCGCTTGCTGCAGTTCTTCGCTCACCCATGGTCGGACTGAACGAAGTCGACATGGCTCGCATCCGCATCGAAGACAAGCAGGGCACGTATTTTGAAGCGCTGGAGGCTTTTGTCAGTCGGACAAACTGGCAAGATGAAGGAAATATCAAATTGCAGGAGAAACTGATTCAGTTTTATCAGCAGCTTGAACACTGGCGGACTCAGTCCAAGAGAAAATCGCTGGTCGAACTGATCTGGATGATATACGAAGACACTGGTTTCCTGCATTATGTCGGAGGCATGAGTTCCGGCAGACAGAGAAAAGCCAATCTACATGCCCTATACGAACGTGCGGCTTCATATGAAAAAACGTCATTTAAGGGTTTGTTCCAGTTTATCCGATTTATCGAAAAGATGCAGAAAAAAGACAAAGATCTCGCTGAACCATCAGCCGTAACCGATGGGGAGGATGCAGTCAGAGTCATGACGATACATGCCAGTAAAGGGCTTGAATTTCCGATCGTATTTGTCATGGATATGTCCAAGCGATTCAACCTGATGGATATCAGGGGTTCTACCGTGCTTGATGAAGAATACGGGGTCGGATCAGAATATATCGACGTCACGAACCGGATCAAAACGCCGACTTTGCCGGAAACCGTTTTGAAAATGCAGAAGAAGAACCGGATTTTATCTGAACAGATGCGGGTCTTATATGTAGCTTTGACACGGGCTGAACAGAAACTGTTCCTGGTTGGATCCTACAAAAATAAAGAAACGGCTATCAGCAAATGGAACAAGGTGAGTGGGCATGCTCAAACTGTTCTCCCACCAGCATTAAGGCTTGATTCTCAGCATTTCATGGACTGGATTGGTCAATGCCTGATCAGGCACCAGAACATGAAAGCAGAAAGCGAAATCAAGTCCCAGAATAGATGGGTCCACACTTATGACACGTCGTTTACTGTCTCATTTTACCAGTCGACTGAACTCGAAGAGCATCTGATCAGCTATCAGAATGAAGAAAGCAGTAACTGGTTTGAGGACCTGAAACAAGGGAAAATGAAGGAGTCAGATAACGAGACAGTGAAAGCAGCTGTATCGCAGGCCCTTAGTCTAATGACTTTTGAGTACCCATATGAGCTGGCTACTCAGACCACCAGTTACCAGTCTGTGTCCGAGATTAAACGCATGTTTGAAGAACCGGATGACGGACAGATGGTGAAAATTGATGTAACGAATCCTAGACAGTCCAACAGGTACGTTGAAGATGAACTGGAGCGGCCCAAGTTTCTACAGGAGGTATTGAAACCAAGCGGAGCAGAAATCGGTAAAGCCACCCACCTGGTGCTGCAGGCTATTGACTTGAATGAATCGCTAACTGCTGAGGATATTAAAGCTGAGGTAAATAAACTTGCTTCTGAAAAAGTCATCACTGAAGATATTGCTGAGCTAATACCTGTAGAAAAAATCGACCGATTTTTCCAGACAACATTTGGGCGCTATATATTAGGCCATGTTTCGTCAATGAAGAGGGAAGTGCCGTTCTCACTTCTCCTGGAAGCTAGAGATATTTTTCAGGATATGAAGGCAGTGGATGACAACGTACTGATTCACGGGATTATCGACGGCTATATTGAAGGGGAAGAAGGCCTCATTCTCTTTGACTATAAGACAGACAATGTTGAACGCTTCCAGGATCGAGCTGAAGAAGAAATGCTTAAAAAATATAAAGGTCAGCTCATGCTGTACAAGCAGGCACTGGAATCGATACTGAGAAAACCAGTACTCGAGACATACTTGGTTCTGCTGGATAATGGCCAGACGATTCAGGTGAACTAGTGAAGGGTTATGATTAAAGGGAAAGCAGCTGAATCAGCTGCTTTTTCTTATGAAATTTTTTTAAGAGTCATGTTGATCTATAGCGCGTAGACGATAGAGACAGATTAATGTGGTTGCTTCGTAACTAGAGGTAAAAATTCGTATGAGTACCTGTGCTTGGACGATTGGACCGGAACTTAGAACAGAAATCCATCTTAGTGACGTATTTCACACAAAAAAATCTCTCGAAGTCATTCATTAGCGAACAACAACGAGAGATTTTTAATTTATTCATCTATTAATCAAAACTGTAGGTAGCACCTTCAGAATAACGGTTTCCTGCATTCCATAAGAGGAATTCATCCACTCCATATTCATTCAAGGCGCGAATCTGCTCACTGACTTCTTCAGCGCCATAATTCATGTACCATCCTGAACCAAGATAAGATGCTGTGAAGTCCTGGATCCACGGGCGGGAAATAGGGGCACGGTCGCCCAGGTTATCAAGGATTTCGTTTTCGAGTTCCATGTAGTTTGCGATGACATTATACGGCTCAAGATCTGGGCGCTCAATACCTAATGATCCTGCACCCCAGTGACTAGGGTAAATCATCGAAGAAATCACGTCGACATTCTCAGAAATTCTTGAAAAGTTCTGACCGATACCAGGAGTTTCTTCTCGCGTTGCAGCATAGCCGAAGATATCTACAGATACATCGACATCATAAGGCTGAAGTTCACGACGAGCATAAGCTACGAATTCAGTTACAGCATCGACACGCTGCTTGACATTATCTAGATCGCTCTCTTCGTAATCGCCTCGAGAATAGTTCAGGTCTTCATCGCGGTATTCAAATCCTTCAGGGAAGCGAACATAGTCGAACTGGATATCCTTAAAGCCAAGCTTAGCTGCCTGGCGGGCCACTTCAACATTATACTCCCATACTTCACGTTCATATGGATTGACGAAGCTTTCTCCGCGGCGGTTAGCCCATACGGATCCGTCATCTTCAGTAAATGACAGATCAGGGCGTTCATTAGCCAGTCTGGAATCTTTAAATACGACAATACGTGCAATTGGGTAAATATCGTTTTCCTCTAGATGTTCCATCAAAGGTTCAGCTTCAACAATGTTATTAGTGAACTGATTGACGTATTCATGATCGGATTCTATCGGCATGACAATATCGCCGTAATCATCTTTAACATCGATAACCATGCTGTTCAGTTCAGTCGTATTGAGCAGTTCGGTCAATGTTTCCAGTCTGGATCCACCTGCAGAATGGGCAGTGACGAAAATACCTTTCACGCCGTCTTCTGGATAGTCGATGTTTACTCCGCTGTCAAATTTAAACTGACGGGGGAAACTTTCCGGTACAGAAAGAAGGGGGTCTTGAGTATAGTTCAGGTAAGTTGTCTCGATATCTTCAGGCTGATCAACAGTATCATTTTCATCGGCTGAAACGACTGATGGGGAAAGAGAAGCAACTGCTAATAAGGCTGCAGAGTAAAATACATGTTTCTTTAAATTAAGTTTCATTAATCTGTTTCCTCGCTTTCTGATTGTTCTGGAGTGGCGGAGCGAATCAAGTCGGGATCCACCAGTTCATAATCGTTTTCTCTTAAGCCTTCAATAATTTGAGGCGTGGCTTCAAGAGTCCAGCGACGGTCATGCATCAGCAAATTGGCTCCTGGTCTTAGCAGTTCGGTATTGACCATAATATCAGCAAGTGGCTCAGCTTCCATATAGCCGGATTCCCAGTCATAGCCATAGGTCCAGTTCATAAGGACCATCCCGTCTTCTCTAACAAGTTCCTTGACATGATCAGTGTTCTGACCGAATGGTGCTCTGAAGAAGCGAGGACGCTCTCCGATGATTTTCTCAATAAGGTCACTAGTCTTCATGATTTCCTCAGTCTGTTCCTCTTCACTCAAAGAAGGGAGGCTCTGATGGGTGTGTGTATGGTTCCCGATGGCAAATCCCATCTCGTGAATTTCTCTAAGCATCTCCTGGCCTTCTTCACTCTCAATAAACATTCCGTTAACGAAGAAAATCGCAGGAGCGTCATGTTCGACAAGCGCTTCAGCAATGTCCACGGCGTAATTATCTGGTGCATCATCATAAGTAAGAAGGGCGACACGTTCGTTTGCTTCTTCGCCTTCAATCACTTGAATTGTAGCTATGTCATTTTCGTTGACTTCGTAAAGATATGAAGATTCTTCAGGTTCATCTATTGACACGTCTTCTTCATCATCTGAGTCTTCATTAGAGTGATCATCGTCATTCATATCAGCTTGACCTTCACTGGTTTCTTCAGAACTGTCTTCAACAGGTTCAGACTGCTCATCCGAATCGTATTCTGCATCTGAGGTATCACAGGCAGTCAATATAAGAGATGAGGCTAAAAATAGAGTAGCTAATGTTCGTTTCATAGTCTTCTTCTCCTTATTCATCCTCAGTCAATTGGTTATCAATAGATGTCTGCAGCTGGTCTAAACTTTCACCAAAGTCTACCAGTGTCTCGTCAAGTACGAGCAGGTATTCTCTAAGTTCGTCACGTTCGTCATTAATTGATTGAATGCCGTCGACGAAGTCTTCATAAGTCGCGCCATTTTCAGATAAACTGACGAAATAGCTGTCTTGTGAAGAGAGGGCAGCCTGGTAATTTTCTCTATACTGGATGAGCTGATCAGTAAAAGTATCGACGTCAGACATAACTGCATCGATTTCTGATTGATCCAGCAGTTCTCCTTCATAAGTATCGAGCGTTGACTGGTGTTTGCTCATTTCTTCTTCATGTGCTGCTATGTTTTCCAACACAGCTTCTCTGGATTCAATATTTTCGAATACCGGGGAAGAGCCATCACCTAAAGTAGTCAACTCATCATCCGATTCAAGTGTTTCACTGAAACTATTCTGCAGATCAGTTTCCAGATCATATAAATGATTCAGTTCATCCGCAGTCTCTGTTCTTAATCGGTCCAGTTCCTGTGTGGCCTCCTTTATTGTTTTAAATATATACGATTACTTTTCGAGTATATCAGACTTCTTTATCTAATTAAACTGTAATGGTTGTAATCGAGTTATATTGTTTCTTTGATGAGGTAAGGGATTGAGAGAATCTTTCAGTAAAGGTAGGTTTCATCGCAAAAATATTGTACAATATGAGAAAGTCTACTAAAGAAAAGAGGATTTTATGATACTTTATTACACTTTGGCAGTTCTGATCATCGGACTGGACCAACTGACCAAGTATTTGACTGTTTCAACTATTCCATTTAGAGAAACAGTAGAATGGATACCAAATGTCCTGTCGTTTACTCATCATCGCAATACGGGAGCAGCCTGGGGTATACTTGAGGGCCAGATGCTGTTCTTTTACATCGTTACGGTTGTCGTTGTAGGTGTCGTCATTTATTATCTGCATACGTTAGGCAAGCAAGATATACTTATCGGCTTATCGCTAAGTATGATACTTGGAGGCGCAATTGGAAACTTCATCGACCGACTGATTCAACAGTATGTTGTTGATATGATCAAACTTGACTTCATCAATTTTCCGATCTTTAATATAGCAGATATTGCTTTATCGGTAGGAGTTGGACTGATGATCGTTTACCTTGTTATAGACGAGATTAGAAATCACAAGAAGAAAGTTGGACAATAGAATGACAGAAAGCTACACCTTTACTATTAAAAATGAATCAGGACGACTGGATAAGTTTCTGGCTGATCAGCTGCCGGATCATTCAAGATCTCAAATCCAAGGATGGATCAAGGATGAACAGGTTACCGTGAACAGTGAACCGTCAAAAGCAAATTATAAATTGCAGCAGGACGATGTTATTGCACTATCCATTCCTGAACCTGTAGAGATCGATGCACAGCCAGAAGACATAGCGATCGATATCGTGTATGAGGATAAAGATGTCGTTGTTATCAACAAACCTCAGGGAATGGTGGTTCATCCATCTCTGGGGCATGAAGGTGGTACTCTGGTCAATGCATTGCTTTATCATATTAAAGACTTATCAGGAATCAATGGAAAGATTAGACCCGGTATTGTCCACCGAATCGACAAAGATACATCTGGCCTTCTGATGGTCGCTAAAAATGATGTGGCTCACGAAAAACTGGCTGAACAGCTTCAAGATAAGACTGCCGGACGTGAATACATCGGGCTCGTCCATGGGGTCATTCAAAATGACCGTGGAACGATCGATGCTCCGATCGGACGCGACCCTAAAAATCGTAAAAAATATAAAGTTGTCGAAAATGGAAAACCATCTGTAACTCATTTCGAAGTGATTGAACGGTTCAACGACTTTACTCTTTTAAAACTGAACCTGGAAACTGGTCGTACGCACCAGATTCGCGTACATCTGGAATATATCGGCTATCGCATGGCTGGCGATCCACTTTACGGACCAAGAAAAACGCTTGAAGGACCAGGACAGTTCCTGCACGCCGCCTCTTTGCAGTTTGTCCATCCGACTACAGGAGAAAGACTATCGTTTTCAGCTCCACTGCCAGAATCATTTGAAGAAACACTAGATCACATCAGAAGACTGTAAGGGAAAGGAGACTATTCATGTCAAAAGTCGTATCAATTTTAGATGAAGTGGCCTTGAACAGGGCACTTACACGAATTTCCTACGAGATCATCGAGCGAAACAAAGGGATAGACAACGTTATTCTAGCAGGTATAAAAACAAGAGGAGTATATATCGCAAATAGAATCGCCTCTAAAATCTCCGAGATTGAAGGACAGGATATCCCAGTTGGTGAACTGGATATCACCCTTTACCGTGATGATCGACATTTTCCAGAAGAAGTGGAAGATCCTGAAGTAAAAGGACAGATTTTTCCCGTTTCTGTAAAAGGAAAAGTAGTGATCCTGGTCGACGATGTCATTTATACCGGTCGAACGATTCGAGCGGCAATGGATGCTGTGATCGACCTGGGCCGTCCCGAAAAAATTATGGTCGCTTCTCTGACGGACAGAGGACACAGAGAAATTCCGATCAAAGCTGATTACATCGGAAAGAATATACCTACATCAAAATCCGAGCAGGTTAAAGTATCAATGAAAGAGATCGACGGCAAAGATGCCGTAGAAATTATCAAACCTAATTAAAAAAAGAGGGTTGTACAATAAACATTAAAGACCGAGTGATTACATCAAGTAGTCACTCGGTCTTTCCTATGCTTTTAGTGAGCGTACAGCTTCTGCACTTGGTGTGACAAAATACGTGCTCTGCCCCTCATAAATGACGTAACCTGGTTTAGCACCATTCGGTTTTTTTATCTGGCGAACCTGAACGACATCTACTGGAACAGAAGAAGACAGACGATACTTACTGTAATACGCGGCCAACATACAAGCTTCTTCAATGGTCTTTTTACTAGGTTCACTGTCTTCAATAATGACATGAGAACCTGGTATGTCTTTAGCGTGAGCCCACCAATAAGATTTTCTTGCTTTTTTCAGTGTCAGTTCATCATTCTGTGTATTATTCTTTCCAACAAGAATTGATGTCCCGTCTGAAGACGTGAAAGCTTCAGGTTTTGACTTCTTCGGTTTCATCTTTTTACTGCTGCGTTTCTTCAAATACCCGCCATCACGCAGTTCCTGTCTGATGTCATCCAAGTCAGAAATAGAGGCAATAGACAGCTGGGTGAGCAGTGTATCAAAATAAGCCATTTCTGCTTTCGTGGCAGTAATCTGTTGAGCCAGGTGAACCTTGGCATTCTTTAACTTCTGATATTTAGAGAAATATTTCTGTGCGTTTTCTGCTGGTGTCTTCTGAGGATCCAGCTGAATCGAGATCATCTGATTTTCTTCATAAAAATTAGGCAAATCTATCTTCTCCTGCCCCTTTTTCACCTCGTGAAGATAGGCAGTCAGCACTTCACCTTTAACACGTAGTTGATCAGCTTTTTCAGTTTCCTTTAACTCTTTTTCAAGTTTTTTCAGTTTTTTCTCGTTCTTCTGATAAAAGGTACTGACGAGTTGAGTCAGGTCATTAGCCTGCTGATTGACCCTGTCCCGCTCACTCTTATCCTGGAAATAACGGTCCATCAAGCTACTCAGGGAATCATAACTAATACGCTCTCCTTCAATTGAATGGTAGTCAAAAGGGGTGAAGGTCTCCTTATTGCCATTCTTAATCAATGTCGGTTGAATACGTTCAGGACTGAACATCTGCATGAACTGCTGATAAACTGCTTCAGGAGAATCTTCTGTTTGAGTTTCTATACGGTGGACAAGTTCTACTGCCGAATCTTTACCGAATCCTTGCAAGGTTGACTGGACCCATTTGATCTTATCTTTAGTATTCAATTCTGATACAGGGAAGGGACCATCATAATTAAAGGGGTTATTCTTATGCTGATCGGGTGCCGGTCGGTACTCAGCGCCAGGCAGCAGAGTCCGGTAAGTATTCTGGCTGGCCGGTACATGTCTGATTGCGTCAATCAACTTGTTATCCGGCGTATTGACCAACAGGATGTTACTGTGACGCCCCATTATTTCAACAATAAGAGAAAGGTGTTCCATATCCCCAAGTTCATTTCTGCTCTTGAATGAGAAGACTAGCTGACGATCATTTTCTTTCTGAGTAATTGATTCGATAATTGCACCATCTAGGTATTTCCTTAAAATCATGCAATAGTGAGGAGGGCTGTCAGGATTCTCAAAAGGAATCGTTGTCAGCTGAACACGGGCATACTGTGGATGGGCAGACAATAGAAGGGACACGTTTTTTCGGTTTGCTCTAATTTTTAGAATAACTTCATTTTCATATGGCTGCTGTATTTTAGAAATACGGCCTCCCTCACATATTTCTTTCAGTTCATCCGTGAGGGCATGGACAAATAACCCGTCAAAAGACATTAAAAAAACTCCTTTCATTGTACAAAGTCTTCTATAGTATAGCACTTTTTCCGATACATCAACAATTCTATTAAAAAGATTGCTGAATAGAATAAGGCGTGGTATAGTTGACGTGTACAATTGTTCACAGCTTTTTCATTTAAAGAGAGGGGTAATTGAATGGAATCACCAGGCAATACAGATGCGCTGCTAGAAAAGGTCACAGAGCTGAATCAGCTTTACAAGCAGGTAGCTGAACTGATGCTTCATGAACATGGTCTGTCAAGCTCGGCAATAAATCTGATCAAACTGATCGGCAACGATGAGTACACGCTAAAAGACATTACTCAGAAAAGCCGGCTGGATAAATCAACAGTCAGTCGACAGATGAATGCACTTGTCAAAAAGGAATTTGTGACTAAAACCACTGGAGAAGACAAACGATATGCTTACTTCACACTAACTGATAAAGCCCTGGATGTATTCTCCAATTATCATAAACATCTTGAAGAGAAGTTTGAGTCCATTCTTTCCGGCTGGACTGAAGAAGAGGTCCATATGCTGACAGTTCTGATCGGGAGGTTGAACCGGAGCATGACCAACCGCATATAATAGAATAGGTAAGAGAGGAGGAAAACGAATGCTAACAAACAAGAAAATGTCTAAACCCCATCGTATCGCCTTACTGGGGATTCTTACTGCAATCATATTGATTCAGAACTTTGTGCCGTTTCTGGGGAATATTCCAATTCCACCACTCAATCCGACGATCATACATATCACAGTCATCGTTGCAACGTTGACTATGAGTACGACGGACGGAATCATTATCGGTGCAGTTTGGGGGATCACTCGAATGATACGTGCCTATACTATGCCGGCAACGCCTCTGGATCTTTTACTTTGGACACATCCAATGATCGCTCTTGTTCCTAGAATGCTGATCGGACTCTTTACTGGTCTGTCTTATCGTCTGTCACACAGACTGTTACCAAAGAAAGATAAGGTGGCACTCGCCAGTGCGTCGGTCGTAGGATCTTTTACAAATACAATTTTTGTCCTGTTTTTCATCTATCTCTTTTTTGGAGAAGCTTATGCTCAGGCAATTGATGTAGACATCAGCAATCTGGCTGGAGCTTTGGCAATCATAGTAGGAACGAACGGGGTAGCAGAAGCCATTGCAGCAGCTATCATTGCACCTCTAGTAACAATACCATTAAGAAAAATCACGATGAAAAAATAATTACTGATAAATGACTCTTCATCTGACGCTTCTCCTTTTACCACTAAGGAAAAGCAGACTGATGAAGAGTTTTCTATTTAAATAATAAGTACTATTGTTTTCAATGTAATGGAAAGCCAATGTGACAACTCAAATAAAAATCCGGAAACTGATTATGGTGGATTGTTTGGATTTGGCAAACTGAATGGAGACTACCCTGGGGGCCAGGCAGAGTTTCTACGTGTGCCTTATGCAGATCAGAATTCCTTCAAAATACCTGACCAGTCAGTGCCGGACGAAAAAGTACTCTTCTTATCGGATATTGTTCCTACAGCTTACTGGAGTGTAGAACATTCTGGAGTGAAAGAAGGAGACACGGTCATTGTGCTTGGATCTGGACCTGTCGGCCTGCTGGCTCAAAAATTCGCCAAGCTGAAAGGTGCAGCACGAGTTATAGCTGTCGATTGTGTGCCTAATCGTCTGGAATATTCAGCCAAGAAAATCGGAGTAGAAACATTGAACTTTGAAGAAGTCGATCTACCGAGCCTGGCATTGAAAGACATGACCAACGGTGGAGCTGACGTTGTTATTGACTGTGTAGTTATGGACGGAAAAGAACGTAAGATCGAGAAAGTAACCAATCTGATTTCTGCTCAAAGAGGGACCACGAGTCCTCTTGAAATGGCGAGTATTGCTGTTAAAAAATTCGGAACGATCATGGTTACTGGAGTGTACTTGACTCCAGGGTCAAACTTCCCAATCAACAACATCTTCGCCAGTAACATTACATTGAAGACAGGTCAGACGCCCGTGCCTCATCTCATGCCAAAACTCTATGACATGATAATGAAAGGCGACATTGATCCCAGTTACATCATCACGCATGTCATGCCAATGGAACAAGCGTCTACTGCCTATGATCTGTTCGACAAAAAAGAAGACAACAACATTAAATTTGTCCTGAAACCATAATCCGGTCAGGCTCAGCCCGCTCTGCGAGGGAACTCACCTCTCAGAACGGGTTTTTATTCTAGTTATGCTTAATTAACTAAATTATAGTATAGATAAAGGTGTTGAAGTCTACAGGCTTATTCCCTCTCATTATTACATAATTCGCTATTTTTTATCGTGTTGCGACAGAAGACATCCGCTTCTATAAGCGGGTGATGAATGACGCTTGAGCATGCTCAACTGTTTTTTTGTAAAAAACAGACCTCTTCCTGCAGTTACTTGTCACATAAAGAGATGTGTTCCCCTTGATTTAAAGCTCTCTTTAAGGTAATCTTAACTTAAAGAGGAGGGGAATGTATGTTCAGGTATAAAGCCTATAAATATCGTCTCTACCCCAATGAAAAACAGAAAGCACACATACACAAAACAATCGGATCCGCTCGCTTTGTCTACAATCATTTTTTAAATGAATGGACGACGGCATACAAAGAAACCGGGAAGGGCTTATCGTACACTAAATGTTCCGCTGCTTTGACTCAACTAAAAAAACAGTCAAACACGCTGTGGCTTAAAGAACCGGATAGTATCGCCCTCCAGGCCGCTCTGGAACACTTGTCAGATGCCTTTGACAGGTTTTTCCAGAAGAAAAAAGGCTACCCTGCATTTAAACGGAAGACCCACGGCCGTCAATCGTATACAACAAAATGGACGAATGACAATATTGTGGTGTTAGGGAATAAAATCAAACTCCCTAAGTTAGGCTGGGTGCGCTTTGCCAAAAGTAAAGACGTCAAGGGCACCATTCAGCGTGCGATTATAAGCAAAACCCCGACGGGAAAGTACTTTGTTTCGGTTGTTTGTCAAGTTGAAATGATAGCGGAAACAAAATCGGGTGCGGCTATCGGCATTGATCTAGGGATCACTGATTTTGCGGTTCTGTCTACTGGAGTTAAAGAAGACAATCATCGCTTTACATCTAAAATGGAAGCCACTCTTAAAAGAGAACAGCGCAAACTCTCCCGTCGCTATGACCAGGCAAAGAAAGACGGCAAAGAGTTGACGGCTGCCAAGAATTATCAAAAGCAACGCCTTAAAGTCGCTGGACTTTACGAAAAAGTAGCGAATCAACGACAAGATTTCTTGAACAAGCTTAGTACAACGCTCATCAAAAACCACGATGTGATCTGTATTGAAGCCCTTGATATTCAAGGAATGAAAAAGAACCGGAAGTTAGCTAAGCAGATTTCAGACGTCTCTTGGTCTGCCTTTGTCGACAAGCTCACTTACAAAGCTGAATGGCATAACCGCTCTCTGATCAAAGTCAGTCAATGGTTTCCTTCCAGTCAGCTGTGTTCAGCATGCGGGCATATCGATGGAAAAAAACCTCTCATCATCAGAGAATGGCTGTGCCCGGCATGCGGCGTGCATCATGACCGAGATATCAATGCGAGCATCAACATTCTAAACGAAGGGCTTAAAACACTGATACAGCCTGTTTAACGTAACTAACCGTAGGGACTACGGGGTTAGCCTGGTAAATAAAAGCAACCGCTGATACTCTAGAAAAGGCGTATCAAGTCTACTTTGTTCCCAGGAATCGCCCACTTCTAAGCGTGAGCGAAAGTGGGTGTAGTTCAATAAACTAAGTCATTTGATACGCTTTTGTCGGTTTTGTATCTGATTTGTCATTGCCTGATTCTATTCGTTGTGCTACACTTTTTAACAGTGGTATAATTTACTTAATATCATCAACTACTTGTTATGGAGGCAACTGAAATATGAAACAGACACGGACAAATAGAAAGAATAATACACCAAATACACCAAATACACCAAATACACCAAATACACCAAATACACCAAATACACCAAATACACCAAATACACCAAATACACCAAATACACCAAATACACCAAATACACCAAAAGGGCCTAAGAATAATACACCTGAAAAAATCTATTACGGAATCATAGCTGTATTGCTGGTCGTGCTGATTGGGATCATGGCATTTATATTCATGAATAGGGAATCTGCGGTCGATTTTGATGCTGATAACGGCACACCTGAATCTGAAGTCCTTACTGATACTGAAGACGAGGATGAAGACGACTGGGAAGAAGAACCTGCCGAAGAAGATCAGAATAATAATGGTGAAGAAGAAGCCAGTGATGCTGATGAAGAACTCGTCGATGATTCTGACGATGAGACTGCTGAAGATACAGAAGTCGACTCAGAGGAAGAAGAAGAGAATACATCGGATGAAACCAGCTATGAAGTTATTGAAAATGCACCGCTGGATGAAAGTCACAATACGAACTACAGTGAAGGGTCAAGCGACCGTGTAGCAATCGCCAATGCTGTATCATCTGTGACTGGGCTGAACCAGAGTGATATGATCACCTGGCGTGTAGGGAACAACGGTCCTGGACAAGTCTTTGCAGTCATGTCCGACAGCGGACGCAATGATGTGTATCGTGTGCTCCTTCAGTTCGGAGACGGACAGTGGCATGTAACTAGTGTTGAGGAACTTGCGGAAGTCCCTGCAGAATTCAGATAAGTTCTACCGGTTAATTTAATCGATTACGACCTGCCTGATGAACGGGCAGGTTTTTTTGCTCATAAATATAAGGGAACAGACGCATCTTTTTCGTTTTCATCCGCCTAACATGTTAAAATGATATAAAAGAATAGGAGGCGCCTATGAAATTTTCAGACAATAAATACAATATGATTCAAGACATCCTTGAGAAAACCGAAGCTGAAATTGAAAAAATGAACCCTGTCAATATTCTGATTGCCGGAAAAACAGGAGTTGGAAAGAGTACCTTGATCAACAGTGTGTTCAGGGAAAACCTTGCAGATACCGGAATAGGGAAGCCTGTTACTAAACATTTAAGGCGTATATCTAAAAAAGGTATCCCAATTACTCTGTATGATACCAGAGGGCTCGAATTGAACCCGAAAGTTCAAAAAGATATAAAGAACGAAATTTTCGATCTAGTTGAACAGAACAAGCAGACCAGAGATGCTGTTCATGCCGTCTACTACTGCATTCAGGCTAATTCATCACGAATAGAGGAGACGGAAATCGACTTGATCAAAGAAATTTCCTCTGTTCTTCCAGTCATACTGGTTCTGACCCAATCGATCGGTAAGCCTGCTGAAGAGTTCAACGCGTACCTGGAGAATCTCAATCTTCCAGTAGCAGCTGTTCAGAACATTATGGCTGAACCTTATGAAATTACAGAAGATTATGTTATTCCAGCATTTGGTCTAAAAGAACTGATCGACAAGACGCTTCAACTGATACCGAAAGAGGCACATGATGCTTTTATGAACGCCCAGCACGCTGATATCGAGCGCAAAGCTAAAGCGGCCAGACGTTGGGCTTCCCGTTATGTGGCGACTACATTCGGAGTCGGTTTCGCGCCGATTCCGTTTTCAGATGCCTCTGTACTGATTCCCATGCAAGTCACTTTACTCGCTCACATTACAGCTATATTCGGGATTTCAATGGATAAGTCGACCATAGTCAGTCTGATTGCTGCTGTAGGAGGCACCGGTTCAGCTACTATGATCGGGAAAACCATTGTCGCGAATGCATTTAAGTTCGTTCCAGGAGCGGGTACCCTTATAGGTGGACTGATCAGCGGGACGACCGCTTCGATCGTGACAAGTGCTCTCGGACTCAGCTACATCGAAGTATTGAGTATTATAGCTGCGAAAGAGCGGGAAGGCGAAAGCATAGACCTGGGACTGGTCGAACGTCTTATGCGCAGTCAATTTAAGAAGAATATAAAATTGAACCGCAAGGAACTCAAGACAAAAGATCTCGAGTTTGAAGGGGATGATACGTTGAATGAGGCCTACACGACCTACCAGGAGATGGAAGAAGACACTCAAAGTCCAAGCAGAGCTCAGAAAGCAAGCCGTGCCCTTTCAAAATTTGTCAGCCGGCACAATCCTTTTAACAAAAATAAATAGGTTAATACGTTGTCCTGATAGGTTTAGTTTCCCCTATCAGGCTTTTTTGTGAAAAATCGACTTTATAATAATTTACTTTTAAACAATCTTGCGTTCTACAATCAGGCCTATTCTGTAGAATAATTAGATTAATTGCTATAGACAATTTATTAGGTGCAACTATGCTTGTTAGAAAAAATTGGAATAAGAATATAAAGATTAACAACCGGTTTTAACGTAATTCCGAAAGAAGTCTCCCACTTCTAAACGTATGGGTACGAAGCACCAGTGAAAGTGGGAGATGAATTTAGGTCAAGCGATAGCTTGAAGTTATTTCTCAAGACCTTTTCTTATTAGTTCAAGGATAGCTGCCGTTCTTGTAGGCAGTCCATTTTCTTTTTGGTATGCGTCTACTTTTTCTAGAATAACTTTTGGCA